>CAZIBS010000015.1:0-14103 GCA_964537405.1 uncultured Thermoanaerobaculia bacterium
GGAATGACGGCTGGGGTGATTACCGTCGGATTCCGGACAAGCCGGAATGACGGCTGGGGTGATTACCGTCGGATTCCGGACAAGCTGAAATCCTGGCAAGCGAAGCGAGACCAGGACCTAGAATGACGGCAAGGGAATCGCGGCGGGGGCGGGGGCCCTACGGCTCGATGGTGGTTCTGCCTTTCCTTCGCCCTTCCTCCCGTCCTCATTTCCTCCCTGTGAATGGGTTGGTTGGTTTTGTGGTTAACCAAAATTGAACAAACGCGGCTTGCCGGGGGTATTAATAGTTGTAGGGAGGGTGCATGGCGGAATGGCTGCCGGACGACTTCAAAGCGGACGAGATGGAAGCGGCGGCTTCGCGCGCCTTCGATTCGGTCAAAGCGCGCGCGGCTTCAAGGCGGCGGCGCGTACGCGCCTTGCGCCTCTCCGCGATTCCCGCCGTTCTGGTCGCCGCTCTTCTTTTGATTGCTCCAAAGCTGATGAAAAATTCGGGGCTGGAAGCCCCTCCTACGGTCAACACCCGGGCTACCCCCGCCGGCGAAACGATCACCCTCGCGAAGGTGGACCATAGCGTGGCGCTCAGGTGGAAGAATTCGGGGCTGGAAGCCCCTCCTACGGTCAACACCCGGGCTACCCCCGCCGACGAAACGATCACCCTCGCGAAGATCGACCACTCGGTAGCGATCAGGTGGAAGGGCAGCCCTGAAAATGAATATGCCGTCTACCGCTGCACGTCGCCGAAATTCGACAAGTGTTCCCTCGCCGGCGTGGTCAAGGGAACGCACTGGATCGACAAAGTTGCAACACCCGTAAGCGGCGAAAACAGGGTGGTATACTACAGGGTGAGAACGATAGGATGAGGGCGGCCACGGTGGGCCGCCCCTACGGGAAACCGGGCCCATCGGCCCTTAATTGAAAGGAGAAAAATATGCGGACAAAAACCGTACTCGCGTTGGCAACGGTCCTCGTGCTGATTGTAGGCATGGCGGCTGTTGCCAGCAACATGGGCTTCAAGATCAACCTGGCCCTAACCTCGGGAGGAGATTTGAACTGGGTCGCACTGCCGCTCTACAACTCCTACACCGACGCCTCCAGCGTATGGGCAGACCTGACGAACCCCTCCCAGATCAGCCGCTGGGACAACGCTACGGGAACCTATCAAACATACTTGGGTACAACGCGCAGTAACAACTTTACGCTGAACAAGGGCGAAGGGATCGTCGTCAAGGTCAGCGCCGCCGAAAACTGGATAGTGGTGGGCTCGCACGACCCCTCCTTCGCCTTCTCACTGACGGCGGGCGGCGACTTAAACTGGGTGGCGGTGCCCTACAACGAGACGGCGACCGACGCCTCCGGCATCTGGGGAGAGTTGACGAACCCCTCCCAGATCAGCCGCTGGGACAACGCTACGGGAACTTATCAAACCTACCTGGGTACCACGCGCAGCAACAACTTCACGCTGAACACCGGCGAAGCGATCGTCGTGAAGGTCAGCGCCAACGAGAGTTGGACGCCGGCCCACTATTGATGGAGATGAGAAAATGAAAACAATCATCAAGACACTCTTTGTTCTCTTCGCCTCCGCGGCGCTTTGCGCGTTGCTCTCGCTCCCGGCCTTCGCCGCCTGCGGAGGAACCGTGGTGATAGCAAACTTTAACACCGGATGGCAACAGAACATCTCCGGCACGCCCGACAACGGCACCGGCACCGGCACGATCTTCTGCCAGTTCTGGGACGTGGGTTCCGCCGCCACGAACAACAGCGGCACGCTCAAAACCAGCGTTATAATCGCGGCTTACTCGACCGGCTACTACGTACAGACAGACTGGGGCAACACCGGCGTCGTCGGCTGCCCAACCAAAGGCGACCGCATGGCATGGCTATACTCGATCGCCAACGGCGGAACGGGCCAGTACCTCATCATGAGCTGCGTCAACAACGCCTCCAACCAGTACGACTTTGACGCCATCACGAACGGGCCCGGCAACACCCCCAGCCCGATCGCCATCCCGGCCCTGACTATTTCAAGCGCCAAAACCAACGGCGACGGCACGGACACGGCCACCGTTACGTGGACGCCCATCGCCAACCTGCTGGGCTACTACGACAGCGCGCCCACGAACAACAATATCATTACCGGCGTGGCTATCCGCTACTACAACGGAACGGTCGCCCCCTCCGACTTCACCACCGGCAGCTGGACCCTCTGCACAACCGGAGGCTCAGTGCAATGGGGCGCCACGGGCACCGACCCCGGCACCGCCACGGTTACCTTCCCAACCCCGGCCTCCGGCTACCTGACCTATCTGTCCATGTCGATCCTCTTCGATGGCCAGGCGGCCGGCGCCGTGAATCCTCCTTCAAATGCGTCAGGCCTCGCGCCCCCCTCTCCAATGGCGCTCGGCCTCACCGAAACCGCCTTTGTCGGCGCGTCGAGCACCGCCATCGGTCCCACCGCGGCGGGCGTCTTCTCCTCCTTCGCGGCAGATGAGACCTCTCCGGGCAAGCTGGAGCTGACGTGGCGCTCCAATGTCGAGAACGGAGTAGCCTACTACCAGGCTTACTCCTCCTCTTCGAGCAACGGATCCTTCCTTCCCATTGACGGAACAAAGGTCAACGCGCTCGGCAACGGCCACGTTTACAGTGTCGATGTGCCGATGCCGACCCGCTTCAGCACCGGCGCGATCTACGTGAAGATAGGAGCCGCCAGGATGGACGGCGGAGAATCGTGGTCGGACGTCAGGACGGTCAGCACAGGCATCACGCCGCCGACGGGCGGAAGCAACGCGACTTCCAACCAAGGCGGCCGACGCTGAGTTCAGCCACTTCCAAAAAAGATGCCGGCCTTATGGCCGGCATTTTTTTGCGCCGCCCAACCGTGGAATTGATGGTAGGCCACGATGGGCCTCCCCTACGCGCAGAAATATTTGGGTCGGCCGTAAATTCTCATCTAACGGTTCCTTTTACATGCGCTCGGGGACATGGATGCCGAGGAGGTTTTCGAGGCCGCCGCGGAAAAAGCGGGCAAAGAGGGCCACGGTAAGGAGCCTGGCCTCGCGCTTGGTTTCGTCGGCTTCCTGCAAGACGGGGAAGGCGTGGTAGTAGGCGTGGAAGGCCCGGGCGGCTTCGTGGTACTGGTTGGAGACGAGGTTAAGGTCGAGGGAATCCACGGCGCTCTTGACGACAACGGGCACGCGCAGGAAGAGGGTAAGCAATTCCCAGCCCTCTTCGTCCATGGCCGAGACCCTTCGGGCCGTCTGCCCGTAAGCATCATCCAGGGCGGGGACCTTGAAGCCCCTTTCCTTAGCCTTCCTCAGGATGTTTTCCGCACGGACGCAAGCGTACTGGAGGTAGGGACCGGTGTCGCCCTCGAAGGCAAGAGCCTTCTTAAGGTCGAAGGCGACGACCTGGTTTCTTCCTTGCTTTACCATGTAGTAACGAAGGGCGGCCGCCGCTACCGCCTTCGCGCGGACCTCGGATTCCCTGGGGTCCGTCCCGCCGCTCGCCTCTCGCTTTTCGATCTCCCGGAGGGCGTGTTCCTCCATGCGGTCCAGGAGCGCGTCGGCCTGGAAGCCGAGGCCCTTTCTGCCCGACATCTCGACGTAGGGTTTGGCCAGGTCCGCTTCGTCCAACCCTGGAAAACTCGCCCCCTTTTCCATTTCGGAGCGCACGAAGTCGCTTGACAACGCCACCATCTCGTAGGAAAAGTGGATGGAGCGCGCTGCCTCGGATTGATGCCCCATACGCCTGAGTCCTTCCTTAACTACCTTCTGGAGGTAGGATTGGCGAACGTCTATGACATTGTAAACGACGTAACCGCCGCCGAAGGAGGGCGCGCCGGGGTCCGACGACGAGGCGTCGGTTCGCCACAGGTCGTAGCCGGGGGTCCGGTAGCGCCGGTAGTGGAAGTCCCGGCCCAGGAGGCCGAACTTCCAGAGCTGGTAGGCCATGTCCTTGCCGATGTAGGTGACGGTTCCGTTGGAGCGGACGATGACCTTGTCGGCGTCGGACATGCCCTTGAACTCCTCGGCATCGGAAAGTGCCATGACCCGGCAGCCCCGGTTCTTCTCTTCGGAATCTTCGGGAATGCGGCGCACCGCGCCGGAGACCTCAAGTTTCCCGAAGCAGGCACTCCAGAAGCCCGCTTTGAGGATGTCGCTTTCGTGGGGCAGGAGGTCGTAGCGAACGGCGATACGCTCCATGGTCTTCAGGTGGGCGCAAACCATGGCTTCGGCGATAATCGCAGCCATTTCAGCGGTGTCGTTGTTTCCCTCTTCCATAAGGGCGAGTGTCTCCCGCCTGGCCTCTTTTTCAGGATCGTTTTCCTCGTACCACGGGGCGACTTTCGCATACAGGTTCCAGCAGAAGGAGTCGAAGAGCACGCCGCCAACACCGCCCGTTGCTTCCCCCACCCGCTTAAGGTCCCATCCGAGAATTCGCTGGAAACCGACGACCACGTCGGCCACCTGGACGCCGGTGTCGTCGATGTAGTTCTGGACCTCCACCTTCCGGCCCAGGTACCTGAGGCAGCGCACGAAAGTATCACCCAGGACCGCGTTCCGGAGGTGCCCCACGTGGGCGGCCTTGTTGGGGTTGATGTTGGTGTGCTCCACGATGACTTTGCCTCCGGCCGCTTCGGGAATAAAGCCGCCCGACAGGAGCGTGGAGAGCGCCCACGCACGGTCAACGTAAAAGTTAAGGTACCCTCCGGCGACCTTGACCTCCCGTATGCCCGCCAACTGCACGGAAGCGAGTTCCCGGGCGATCGAGGCCGGGGACTTGTGGAGAACCTTCGCCAGTAAAAAAGCCGCCGGCGTGGCGACGTCGCCCATTCCGGGCTTCGGGGGAAAGGTAATGACGACTTCTCCACCCGGAACTTCGATCCCGTAGCGCGCTTTTATTTCCTCGGCCAGTTCTCTCTTCCAGGTCTCCAGCGCCGTCAACATGGTGGATTTCTCCTCTTGGAGCGCCTTTGGGGGAAGGGACGTGATAATGACAACCCCCTGGGCTTTTAAGATTAAAGAGAGGGAGGCTGCCGCAAATATCCGCCGCCTTGATTCCGGGAGAGGCCGGTCAGTCGGCTTGGTTCCAGGAGGATAGGACGTCGCGGAATCGCCGTGCCAGTTTTACCTGGGCTTCCTGCCCCTGCTTCCCGGCGGTCATCTCCAGTATGTCTTGGCACATGGTCTGGACGGCGTCGGTTCCCCGGCCGTTGTCGAGACCGGTCCTGGCCTTTCGGTAGGCCCTGAGGATGCTCGGCCACTCCGTTTCGCCGACGACTTCGTTGGCGACCTCCCGGAGCTTTTTCAGCAGCCCCCGCAATCCCTTAAGGATTTCAGCATCGGGAAGATCGCCACCGACCTCCCCGGTCTTGGGAGCGGCGCCTTCTTCTTCATTACCACTCGAAGCCGGTTCGTCCATGACGATCAGGCCCATGGTCACCAGCCCGTAGAGGAGTTTTGCAACGTCGAATGCCGTCATCTTCACCAACTCGGCTATACTGCTAATGCTCGTCTTGCCGTCGATCTTGCTGAGAACCATCCATTCCCGGGTGTTGAGGTTTATCTGGCCCCGTTTTCCCTCCGGAACCTGGAAACGCGGCACGTGGTCGAGGGAGGGTATGCGCTTGCTGAGAATGCGCCATTCATCCATTCTCCTCGCGGCTTCCATCAGCAGGGAAGTGTTGTTCTTGGTAATGGTTCGGGCAACGGAAACCTCTCCGGGAACGAAACGAAAGAAACCCTCGTCCCACGTGGCGAGGGTGTATATCGCCTCGTCCCCCTCCAAACGGCCTACGCTTGCGTGTACAATCCGCCCTTCGTCAAGGTAGATCACTCCCTTTTCCACCTCGTTGCTCAGTTCGAAGGCGCCGCTCTTTGCGGAAACGGAGATGAGCTGAATGACGTCCGGGAGGTGAAGTTCCTTGAGTGAACCTTGAAAGGTCATAACGCGCACGTCCCAACCGGGAAAAGACCGGATATAGAAAGCACCTTAAGTAGCCTAGCCGCAAACTTGATCGTGATGGAATCCGTCAGCGGCTTTCCTATACACAGCGATTTATTCTAGCACAGGAGCCCCGGGGCGTCAAATAATCGAGACCACCTTTGTTATCTTTTCGTAGTAGGGCTCATCCGCCGTGGAACCCCTATCCCACGACGGTTGCCGTAGGCAGCCGCGGTAGGTCCAACAGGCCGGGTGTCCGGGAGAATGACGTTTCAATCGCGAAATTCGGGCTTTGTCCGGTACGTTCCCCAATAATTCCACCATAATATGCCAAGACGTAGAAGAAAGCCTTTGTTCCCACGAGGGAGGGCGACCCCGCCCTCCCGGCCGCAGACGTTATTCCAGGGGCGGTCTTTACTAAGAGCCCGTTAATAGCGCCTTTCCGGCTTGTCCGGAATCCGGCCGTCCTATCCCGGTCTCCCCCGTCGCAACGGGGTCGCCGGAGTAACGGATACAAAGCCGGGCGGCCACGGTGGACCGCCCGGCAAGCACCGTCGTGCAGAAATGGCGATTCTACGGATAATGTCCCCCGCTGGTTAGAGTTAGAAGCTCCACGTCAGGGCAAGACGGTAGGACGCCGGGTAGGCGGGTGTGAAGTAGTCGCTGTAGCCGTTCGTTATGCCGCGGCTTACGTAGCTCCTGTCCAGCGCGTTGGAGACGGAAGCATCGACCGTCAACGCCCGGTGACGATAGGTGAGAGCGAGATCCACGGTGGCGTAACCCGGTAGCCCCGGTCTCTTGCCCTTAAGGTCGCTGTCCAGCAGTTGGGGACCCACCCAGCCGGTCGCCAACCGCACGGTCCAGCTCGGATTGGCCCAGAGGGCGCCCGCCGTGCCCTGGTAGCGCGGAGACATGGGTATCCTTTTGCCGTCGTAGGGTCCGGCAGTTACCTCGGCGTCCTGGTAGGAACCGGAGGCGAAGAGTTCGAATCCCGCCGGAAGGGGCCTACGCGCCGCGGCTTCGAAGCCGCGCCTGTAGGAACGCCCGATATTCCGGTTCTGGCCGATAAAATAGAGCGGTTGCGTAAGGACGAAGACTACTTCGTCGCGTATCTTCATGTTGAAGGCTGCCACCTTGAAACTCGCGGCGCCCTTGAGGTAGCGCCATCCCAACTCCCAATCCGATGCGCGGGTGGTACGAAGGTCGGGGTTCGAGTAAAAGCCGGGGTAGGCGAAGAGGTCCACTACGGAAGGAATCTTGTACCCCTCGGAATAGGTCAGGAAGAGAGAGGAAGCGTCGCTGGTGTGGTAGACCGATCCCGCCCGCCACGTGGACTCTTTAAAGACGCGTTCCGTGTCGTTCGCCGGAGTAAAGAAATCACTGTAGTCGTACCTGGCGCGGTCGGTCCTTGCCCCTCCGATGAAATGGAGCGGACCGAAGCCCAAATCGGTCTGTGCGTAGAAACCGGAGAGATATTCTTTGATCTTCGTGGAGGATGCCGGGCTCTTGAAGCGGCCCTTCACGTCCGAAAAAAAGCCTCTCCCCGAAAATCTTCCGCTGGAAACCTCCGTTCCACAGGAGACCTGCCAGACACAGCCGCCCTTTCTCCCCGCGTTTCTTGCTTCAGCCGTCAAGCCGGAATAATTCTCTCTCCCCCTGGTAAAGAAACCGTAGCCGGAGCGCCCCGAACTCAAAATGTCCCTATCGTTTGCCCGCGAGTAGAGTTGGCCCGAGAATGCCCAGCCACCGCTCACGGAATTGTTGTAGGTCAAGGCGGCCAAGCGGTGTCTTTCCCTGGAGCCGTCGTACTTGTTGTAGGGCGACTGCCTGGGGTCCCTCATGAGTTCGGCCCCGGTGAGCGCCCCCGGATCGCTCTCGGCACCGCCCGAATACTTCGCTAGAAAAGCGACCGACTGGTTATCGGAAAGGTGGTATTTCAAACTAAGGATTCCATCGTCCAGGTGGTATCCATCGTTCTCCCGCCACCCCTTCGAGTGCCTCTCCATCGCGGCGCCGTAGAACTCTACGGGCCCCTTCGACCCGGCGAGGTGCACTCTGGCTTCCCTTGCACCGAAGGAACCGACTGCGCCCTTAAAATCCAGCCGAGGAATGGCCGGCGCCTTGCGCGTAATGATGTTGACGACGCCGGAGAGAGCGCCGCCGCCGTAAAGTGGACCCGCCGCCCCCCTGTATATCTCGATTCGCTCCACGTCTTCAAGGGGAATAGTCTGCCAGTCGACGGAGTTGTCCTGGATGTTGTTGAGGCGCACTCCGTCCAGAAAGACCGCCAGGCTGGTTCCCCTTGGGAAGCCGCGGATTTCCACCGTGCTTTCGGATGGGTTCCCCGTTTGATTGTGTAGAAAAACTCCCGGCGCCTGGGCGAGAAGCTCCTGAATCGTGGTCGCGCCCGAATCTTTTATCTCCTGTCGCGTAATAACGGTAATGTTCAACGGGGCGGAGAGCACCTTCTTCTCGAGCAGCGGCAGCCGTTCCCCGTAGACCGTAACCGTGGTTTCGCCGCCTTCGAGCAGCCTTCGAACATCCTGGGCCGCGGTGGATATTGAACACAGCAACAGTAAAAGAACGAGCAGGCCGCCCGTTATCGTCCTCTTTCCGATTGTAACGTTTTTAGCCGTCACTTAAATCTCCTCTTAAAATGGTTTTGCCGGATCCGGCGAATGGTCCAAAGTCGGGGAACCAGCAGGCTATGCCTCCCAGCTCCCTTTCAACGAAGGGAATTCCAAAAGCTTCTTTAAGTAAGGCGCCCTGCTCCTCCAGGCGGGCGGGAAAGCGCTTCACTACTCCATCTCCGTTCATAAGAACAAGCCGGTGGCCGAAGCGGCGCGAAAGGTTAAGGTCGTGGGTCGCTATCAGAATGGAACGTCCAAGTGCGGCAAGCCCGGCTATTCTACCGTATAGGTTCACCTGGTAAGCAATGTCCAGGTGGCTCGCGGGTTCGTCCAGGACCAGGTTCACCGTGTCCTGAATCAGGGCCCGCGCGATAGCCACGCGCTGTGCCTCGCCCCCGGAGAGACTGCTCACCTTGCGTCTCCAGACGGCGGAAAGGTCAAATCTTTCACGAACAAAGTTCAAGCGCTCCCTGAGGGGAGAAGGAGCTGGCGGCGCCTCCCTGTGCGGGTAGTCTCCGAGAACCACGACCTCCCTGACCGTCCAGTCTCCTGGAATACGCGGTGCCTGGGGCACGAAAGCGAGGTGCTTGGCGCGCTCTATCCGGCTCCAGTCGTCTACCGCTTTCCCGTCGAGTTCAACCGAACCGTGAAGCGCTTCCTCGAGACCCGCCGCGATGCGCAGCAAGGTGCTCTTCCCGGCGCCGTTAGGTCCGGCAATGGCTACGACTTCGCCCGCCGCCACCGAGAGATTGCATCCTTTCAGTAGCGGCTCGCAACCCGGGAAGGCGAAGTGAACATCTCTGAGCCCAATCACGACCATCCCCTCCTGGCGGCCCTTACAAGCAGTAAGAGAAAGACGGGGGCGCCGACGAGGCTTGTATATACGCCCACCGGCAGAAGCCAGCTTCCGGCGAAGGCCTTTCCGATCGAATGGGCGAAGAGCAGAAAAGCCGCGCCGACCATGAAGGAAACGGGGACGAGAACCCTGTGGCGGTGGCCGGCAACCATACGTGCCGCGTGGGGAACAACGAGTCCGACAAAACCGATCATTCCGCAGAGTACAACCGAGAGACAAGCCAAGAGCGTGGCAAGGAGCAACGCCTCCTTTCGGACCCGGCTTACGTTGAGACCGAGCGCGGAGGCCTCGTCGTCGGAGAGGAGTAGCAGGTCGAGGCCGCGTCCCCCGGACCAGAAACGCAACAGTGTGTAGGCAGCCGGTAGCGCCAACACCAGGGGCATCCAGAGCGGTGGCGTTGGAATAAAGCCGATGAGGTAGGCGGTGATATAGGCAAGCTGGGTGGGGGAAAGCCAAACGGTGAGCAGTCTCGAAGCAGCGGCAAACGCGGTGTTGGCCACTACTCCGCCCAAAAGAAGAACGCCGGGCCTTCCCCTGGCAACCTTGAGAAGAAGGAAAAGGGTTATGAAACCGCCCACGAAGGCCGCCGCGCCCTGGATGGGGAAGCCTAAGCCGCCGGCGAGATCTCCGGCGAAGAGGATGACCAATATGGCGGAGAAGGCACCTCCTCCCGCTACTCCCAGAACGTAGGGGTCGGCAAGGTCGTTGCGCAGGACGAGCTGAAAGAGGAGCCCGGAGAGGCCGAGGCTTCCACCCACGAGAAGAGCGGTCAGGGCCTCCGGTAGGCGTATAGCCCAGAGAACACGCTGGATGGTGAAGGAATTGACCGCGGAGGGTAGGGAAAGCAGCAGTGCGGCGACACAACCCGCCAGCAGGAAGAACCCCGATAGTGCTATCGCCCTCCATTCCCTCGCGCTCATCGCTCCGCCTCTTCCCTCCGCGCCCCGGCCAAGAGTTCCACCGCCTCCGCCGTGCGCGGTCCCGGGCGCACGAGCAGATCCGCCGGCACTTCCACTACACTCACGCGCCGCCCCGTAAGCCAATTCAGTTTATCGACGAAGGAGGTTACGGCTTCCTTTGGAAGTTCGCCCTTCGGGAAGATTACGACGTCGGGAGCCAATGCCGCGACGCTTTCCATGGAAAGCTGGGGGTAGGCGCCGCCGGAGGCGGGTAAGACATTCTTGTAACCCGAGAGGCGCAGCAGGTCATCAAGAAAGGACTCTCTTCCGGCCGCTACGAGCGGGTGCAGGCCGACCACAACCATGGCCCTTGCCTTCGTGGCGGGCAAGCCTTTTCTCGCGGCCGTGACGCGCTTTTTAAAACCGGTTGCGAGTTTCACGGCCTCGTTTTCGTGGCCGGTCTCCCTGCCTATGGACAGGATGCAGTCTATAAGAGCACTCACGTTCTCTATCGAATAGGAATGTACCGGAACACCCAACCTCCTTAGCGATGCCAGCACGCGGGGCGCTTGCATTCCGTCCACGGTGAAGCAACCCTTCGGTGAGTCGGCGACGATGGCTTCCACGTCCACTTTTTGCCAGGAAGCCACGCGCGGAAGTCGCCCGGCGGCTGGAGGATAATCGGCCGGGGAACACACCCCGTCCACCTCTTTTCCCGCGCCGATTGCGAAGAGGATTTCCGTTACGCTTGGGGAAAGACTGATCCAACCGTGGCAACGCCTGGGAGGGGCGGAGCAGGACAGCAGCAAGGCTGAAAGGACTAAAAACAAGATAAGCAGGAAGAGAGGTTGGTGGGAGCCATCCTCTTTCGACTTTGCAGGATACAAAAAACAGCGCCGCATGAAAGCCTCCATAAACCGGGGCTCTCAGGGCGCTGCGCTTCCCCTCCCGCGAGGGTTAAACGCTAACAACCTAAAGGCAGGTTTCCTGGCTTGCGGGTCAATCTACTCACGGCGCCTTCCCACCCTTACCGGGCAGTGGCCTGTTGCCGTTTTCGTCTCCGCTTACAGTGGCGGGGCCGCGGCCGATTTTCACGGCCTTCCCTTTTCACCCCGGTAGGGGCACCTTGGATGAAACGGAACCAGCTTCTACTCGTTCTCCTCTGCGAACTCGTTCTCCAGGCCAAGACGCATACAAGTAGCGGAATGCATCTGCAGGGCGGCCTTCTTGGCCTCCTGGAGAGAGGCGAGGCGCTCCTTGACCTTGGCGAGTTCCTCCTCAATCTGGGTGTCTATCTCTTTGATCTCTTCCGCGGTTTGTTTGTGGGCATCTTCGTAAAATTTCTTTTGTTTGTCCGTTATTGCAGCCACCGTTACCTCCCCTAAGTTTAAGGCATTTTGAATATCACAGGATAAGTTATCTGCGTTTTGACCGGTACACCGTCCTTGATGGCGGGACTGTACCTGCTTTTTTTTGCCGCCGTGATACACGAGGCTCCCAGACCAAAGTTCGGTTGGGGCCCTCGCACGATCTCCGCCTTGGTCACCTTGCCCGTTTCGTCGATGGATATCCGTATCCAGAATGTTCCCTTCACGCCGTTGCTCCTGGCAAGTGGTGTGTACCGCACTTTGACGGACTTCAATAGCTTGGGCTTGACGTCTACGGCCCAACTTTTGACAAAGGCGCCGGGCTTTATCTTCTTTGCGGCGGCGGCGGCGGCTGCCGCCTTCGCTTTCCGCGCGGCCTCCGCCTTCGCCTTCGCCTTAAGCACCGCCGCTTCTTCGGCCGCCTTGTTTTCAGCCGCCTGCGCCTCCAGGGCTTTCTCGGCCGAGGCCGCCGCTTCCGCCGACTTGGCGGCCTTGATCTTTATGGCCAACCGAGTCACGAGCGGAAGCGCATTAGACGCCTGCCGCTTGACGGCTTGGTACTGCCCTACAGTCTTCGACCCCCGCATCCTGGCCGCAAGCCGTTGTTTTATGCGCCGGAGGCTCGCCCAGGCAATGGGGTCGTACTTGGCCGCTTCGCTCCCGTTGACCTTGGCCATTGCTTTATTCAAAGCAACAACCGCACCGGCGGCGTCCTTTCCGGCCGCCGCAATCTCGGCCGCGGAGGGAGAGGCGGGCGGAGCTTTGGGTGGTTGCACTTTAGGAGTAGCATTCACCGGGGGCGTTTCAACCTTGGGCTGCTTCACCACGGGCGTTGGTGTGGGCGGAGGCGTGGGCGCCCTCTTACCCTTGAAGATGAAAACCATGGCAATAACAGCAACGATCGCCACAACCACTATTCCAGCGACAAGCATCACCGGCCTCTTTTTCTCCCCTCCTTTATCTTTTTTCACAAAGTCACCGAACATCACTCCGGATGATTCCTCAGGCGCAGGTGGGACGGGCGGAGTCTTCGGAACAGGAGTTTTCTTTTCCCCGGTCGAAGGCGGGGGAGGCGGCGGCGTTTTTCGTGGTGACTTCTTGCCCCTCTTTTGTCCGGCCTGTCTCGTTTTTTCGGTTTTGACGGGAGGAGCTTTCGGCCCTTCGGCCCCTTCTTTCCTGGGTTCCGCAACCTTCCGGGCCACTCTTTCCGGCTCCTTTGGCGCGGCCTCGGGCACGACCTCGGGCTCGGGCTCCTGCTTCAGATTCTCAACAATATCATTCTTATAGATATCGGGGAAGAGACCATTAAGAAAAACAGCGATGTCGTAGGCGCCGAGCCGGGTCTTCCATTCCCTGTTGCAAAAACGCTCCAAATCGGCCTGCATGGCCTTGCAGGTCTGGTAACGCTTCTTCGGATCCTTTTCGAGAGCCTTATTGACGATGCGTTCAAGACCAGCGGGAATGTCGTCCCGGAAATTCTTAACCGGTTCCACCACCGCCTCTCGAACCTTTTCCAGGATGGACATCTCGGAATCGCCAAAGAAGAGCCTTCTGCCCGTGAGCAGTTCCCACAACACGATTCCCAGGGCAAATATGTCGGCCCGCAGGTCAATGGTTTTTCCCCACGCCTGTTCGGGGGACATATAGAGTAGTTTGCCCTTGAGGGATCCGGACTGGGTGTGGCTGGCCTTGGTGATGGCCTTGGCGATGCCGAAATCCACCAGTTTAACTTCCCCGTTCTTGGAAATAATGATGTTCTGTGGAGAAATATCGCGGTGAACCAGGCCCATGGGATTTCCGTCGATATCCTTGGCGCGATGGGCATAGCTTAACGCCGAACAAACCTTCCGGGCAATGTACACGCTTGCCCTGAAGGGCATCTTCTTGTGCTCTTCCTCCATCTCCTTTAGGGTCGCCCTGAGATCTTTGCCGTCCACGAACTCCATGGCGATGAAGTAGGAATCTTCAATCTTGCCCAACTCGTATATGTGGCCGATGTTAGGGTGGTTAAGCTGGGCCGCCAGCTTGGCTTCGTCGGTGAACATCGTAACGAAATCCTGGTTGGCCGCCAAGTGGGGAAGAATGCGTTTGATAGCTACGATACGCTTAAACCCATCCACTCCGTTCTGCCGAGCCTTGAAAAGCTCCGCCATTCCACCCATGGCCACCTTGTCCATGAGGATGTAGTTACCGAAGGGAATGCCTTCGGCCTTTTCTTCCGGCGCTTTCCCGGCAGCTTCAGTGGCTTTCACCGGTACCTTTTCTTCCGGCGCTTTTGCGGCAACGACCGCTGCTTCCTTTTTCCCGGCGGCTTCAGCGGCTTTCACCGGCGCCTTTTCTTCCGGCGCTTTTGCGGCAACGACCGCTGCTTCCTTCTTCCCGGCGGCTTCGGCCTCTTTCACCGGCGC
>CAZIBS010000015.1:14203-30150 GCA_964537405.1 uncultured Thermoanaerobaculia bacterium
CGGCAACGACCGCTGCTTCCTTCTTCCCGGCGGCTTCGGCCTCTTTCACCGGCGCCTTTTCTTCCGGCGCTTCTTCAGCAACGGCCTTTACTTCCTTTTTCCCGGCGGCTTCGGCCTCTTTCACCGGCGCTTTTTCTTCGACGACCTTCTCTTCTTCAACCACCTGCGGTTTCTCAACCACGGGCTTTTTCTCTTCGGCCTTCGACCTTCCGGCGACCTTGGCGCCCAGCTTGATACCCGAGAGTGTTTCCTCCAACTTCCGGGAGAGATTCTTATCGGAGAGTTCACTCAAACGCCGGAGTGCCGAACTCTCCCCCGTGGATTTGGGATGGAGGATTCCCGAACCGATGGCGCTCTCTACGTCTACCACGGGCTTCTTCCTGGCTTTCAAGGTTTGCCGGGGCGCCTCCACCTTGTCGGCTCCCTCTTCGGGCGCCGAAGGCGCCCTCTTCCCACCAACAACCTTCTTGCCGGACCCTTCAGGTTCTTCTATCACGTCCTGGATAACTTCTCCGAAGAGTTCCTCGGATGTAACGACGCCTTCTCCTTCGGGCGGTGCTGCGGCAGGCGCTTCTATATGAGGGGGGACGCCGGCCACGGGAATTGTCTCCTCCATCGCCTGCGCCTTCTTTTTCTTCTTCGTCGCCCCAAGGTTCAAACCCGAAAGGGTGTCCTCCAGGGCCTTGCTCACGGAGCCGGAGGAGACACGCCTGCCGGCCTCCTTTGGGGCCGCGCTTTTAGCGCCATCTTTCACCGGCTTCCGGGCGGGAACGGCGCCGCCTTTAAGGAACTTCTCCACCATCTTCAACAGGACGTCGCGATCAATCGGATCTTCCAGGTATTCCGCGGCGCCGTGTATCTTCATGGCGTCGTTCCGGTACTTCTTGCTCTTGTAAATACTGCAGTGCATTATGACGGGCACGCGCCGCAACCCGGAGCGCTCCACCATCTCCTGGCAGACTTGGAAGCCGTGTTTCTTGGGCAGCATTGTCCTTAAGAGAACGAGGTCGGGATGGAACCGGTCGAAGACTTCCAGGGCGTCGAAACCATCGTGGGCCGTACTGATTTCGTAGGAATCTTCAGGGAAAAAAGATGTGAGGCGGTCCACCAGCTTAGGTTCGTAATCAACGATGAGAATCCGTTTTCGTGCCATGGCCATCCTTTTTCCCCCTAATACACCATTCGACTATATTAGCCTAGTACTTTACTCTTAAGGTGTCAAGGTGCGCCGTCAACGCCCTATATTCCTCAACATATCGGTCATTCCCTTCATCCCTTTTTTCTTGAATTGGCTCATCATCTTACGCATGGTAAGGTACTCTTTTATTACCCGGTTGACCTCTGAAACCGCCGTCCCGGAACCCATTGCGATCCTGCGCCGCCTGCTGCCGTTTATTACCTTGTAATGGTTCCTTTCATAGGAAGTCATCGAGTTGAGGATGGCTTCGACCCGGACCAGCTTCCTGTCGTCGATCCGGGAGGTATCGATTCCCCGCAAAGCTCCGCCGACGCCCGGAATCATACCAAGGACCTGTTCGAGCGGACCGAGCTTCTTCATGTGCCTCAGTTGGGTGCGAAAATCATCCAGGGTGAAATCCTTCTTGCGTAGACGCCGCTCCATCTCCTCCGCGTCTTTTGCGCCTACGGCTTCCTCGGCCTTCTCGATGAGACCGAGCACGTCTCCCATTCCAAGGATGCGCGAAGCCATTCGTTCAGCCTTGAAAGCTTCCAAAGCGTCGTACTTCTCTCCCACGCCGACAAACTTGACCGGAAGGCCGGTGGCTGCCTTCACCGACAGGATGGCTCCGCCCCTGGCGTCTCCATCGGCCTTGGCCATGATCACTCCGGTCAAACGCACCTTTTCGTGAAATGCCTTAACCGTATCCAGCGCACTCTGGCCCACCATGGCGTCGGCTACGTAGAGAATCTCGTCCGGCTTGACTTTCTCCGCAATTTCGGCCAGTTCTTCCATTAGATGCTCGTCAATCGCCAGGCGGCCGGCGGTGTCTACGACAACCCTGTGAACGCCCTTGCGGCGCGCCTCCAATACGGCCTTACCGCAGATAGCCACGGGAGAATCCCCGGCCTCGGGCTGAAACACGGGGGTTTCGACGGCCTTGCCGACCCTCTCCAATTGTGCGCGTGCTGCGGGACGGTAGACATCGGCGGGAACAAGGAGGCAAGGATGGCCGTCGCGTGAGAAGTGGCGGGCCAGCTTGCCGGCCGTAGTCGTCTTGCCCGAGCCCTGGAGTCCCACGAGCATGATGATTCCCGGGGGCGTCGGTGAAAAAGAAAGCCCGGCGTCTCCTTCGCCGAGGACACGAACCATTTCTTCGTTAAGTATCTTTATAAAATGCTGGTCCGGCGACAGACTTGAAAGCACCTTCTCGCCCAGCGCTTTTTCCTTGACGCCCCGTAGGAGGTCTCTCACCACGGAAACGTTGACGTCGGCCTCCAGGAGGGCTATCCGGACAGCCCTCAAGCTGTCATGGATGTTCTTTTCGCTGATGCGCCCCTGGCCCTTCAGAGCCTTTACGGCGCCTTGTATACGATCCGAGAGTTTCTCAAACATCATGCCGCCTTTTTTAATCGCGATTTGCCGCCTGGTTTCCGTCCGGAAACCCCTTCCGGCCTAATCCGGATTCCCGGGTGGACACTGCTTAGCAGCGCTTCCGCCTTGGCCAACTGGAGATCCAGGGGCGCCATGGCCCTGTACCCGGCCCCCTGGCCCTGGAGCATGGTCATTACCTCCCTCTTCAGGGCGTGGAGGATGTAGGAATCGCTATCTTTCCACTCGGCTTCGGTAAAGGCCCCGGCCTTTTTTGCGGCGTATTTTCTAAAGGTTTTCATCAACGCAGGGGAGACGGAATCGGCGTCCTTAACGCGGCCCGATTCGACCCTCGGGGCAATGAAGTTCAAAAAGAGCCGGCGCCGCTCAAACTTCAGGGCCAGCGGGGGAATGAGACCGGCCTTAACAACCACGTCGGGTTCGATGCCGCCTCCACCGTAGACCACTCTTCCGGCATCGGTGAAGGCCTTCTGCGGATGGGGCGCCTCCGGGGGCTTACCCTTCGGCTGCTCATCGGGAAAGTAGTAAGCATCGTAAGACTTGCTGTAGTCCCGTTGAATCAACCGTCCTGAAGGGGTGTAGTAACGGGCCGTCGTGATAGCCACGGCGCCTCTGTTCTCCAGGGGGGTCAGGGTCTGAACCAGCCCCTTTCCCCACGAACGGACCCCGACCACCAGCGCGCGGTCGTGGTCCTGCAACGCCCCGGTCACGATTTCGGAGGCGCTCGCGGACCCACGATTTATCAGTATCGCCATAGGCAGGTCAGCGTACTTGCCATCCCTGTCGACGCGGTATCGGTGAACAAGGCTCTTCCTGCGACCCCTTATGCTTACCACTTCCTGCCCGTGCCTCAAGAAAAGGGAGGCGACGTCTATTGCGGCCGGAAAGGATCCTCCGGGATTATCTCTAAGGTCAAGAATGAGGGATGTCATTCCTTGTTTATGGAGTTGCTTTAAATGCTTCTTCAGCTCACCAGGCGTAGTCTGGCCGAAGGTGTTGATTTTGACGTAGCCTTCCCCCTTTCCAACCATGAAGGAGTACGGCACCGTATATTTTGGTATTTCCGCCCGCTTCAAGGTAATTTCCGCGGGTGGACCTTCGCCTCGGCCGACCTTGATGGAAACGCGCGTTCCTTTTGGTCCCTTCAACTTCATAACCGCTTCCATGCTGGTCATCTTGGCCGTGGGCGCGCCGTCAACCTCCAGGATCAGGTCGCCCGCCCTGATCCCGGCCCTTGAGGCCGGAGTGTTCGGAATCGGCGTAACCACCAGCAGAGGGGAATTGGGACCGGGCTTCGTAACAAGCATACCTAGTCCGGAAAACTCACCGTGCTGGTCTTCCATCAAATCCTTAAATACCTTTGGAGTATAGTAGCTGGAGTGGGGGTCCAGCGCGTGGAGCATCCCTCCCAGAGAATCCTTTAAGAGGACCGCATCCTTTGGGGGTACGACCGCGCGCTCCTCAACCAGAAGAGCCGCCTGCCCGTACAGGGCCTCTTCTTCCACAACGCCCGGCCCATCGTACCCCGTTGCAACGAAGCGGCCGTTGGGCCATTCCCCGCCCATACCGAGGGCAAAGAGAGCTATCAAAAGCACGTAAGCTGCGCGTCTCATCATCGGGCCTTTACCACCCCGCCTCCCAGGATCCGGAACTTTACCGGGTAGTTGTATGCTGACCCGGAGATAAGCGACGCAGACCAAGTGGACGCGCCGGAAAGTATTCTACCAGAAAATCCGTCGTTTCGGGTAGGTGCGGTGGGACAAAACCCCGGTCCTTTGCGTCAGTGCTTGATCAGGGTCCAGTAGCCCTCGGCGTTGAAGGTCGGGGAGTCACGCTTATCGTGGCAACTCGCACAGTGCTTTAAGTCAGGCGGCACCGCCGCGAGTTTTGCGGGCGGATGGCCAGCTCCCGGTCCGTGGCACGCTTCACACTGCACGCCGGAGAGTTTAACCGTGCCCCTGGGGTAACCGCCCGGTTTACCCAGGGCCGTAGCGTGGCAACGAAGGCACGCGGGATTATCGCGTTGGTGGTCTATGTCCAGGTCCGCTACGGCCCTGGCGTGGCTTGATTTCTTCCATAAAACATAGGCTGAAGCGTGGCAACCGCCGCACCTCTTCGCGCCGACGTACCCGCGTTCTCCCTTGAGCAAAGGTTTCTTAAGAGAAGCCAACGCCTTTCGATTGACAGCTTCCACCCTTCCGAGAACAGCCTTGACCTCTTTCGCTATTCCGGCATCCGAGGGGGTCGACGGGCCCAGGTAGGCGATGGCGGGCAGCAGCGACCAGTGCTTCCCGAGGCGGGAGACTTTAACCACGCTTGCCCGGCGTCCCCTGTCTCCTATGTAGAGAACCCACGCACCGACCGCCTTCTGGGGGATGGTCGTTACGATCGACTGCCACTGGGCCACGATGGCAATGATGTCCGGGTTGGCCTTCAACAGCTTTCCGGCCGTAGCGGGAGGGAACTGTCCGGTCACGATGTAGCCCTCTGCCGGATGGGCGCCGGCCTCCGCCTTGAAAACTTTTAGAACATCACCGAGTTTCACCCCGCCCGGCGCCGTCTTTTCGAGAAAAACGAGGCGGAGGCGCGCACCGTATTCACCTATGGGCCCCACTCCCCATCCTCCAAGATGAAACTCCTCCGATCCGGGCAGCGATGGGTTGCCAGCGAGAAAGAGTTTCGCCCCACCAGGCGTATAGCCGTGGAGGGCTTTCAGACCCAGGAGAAGGTCATAGCTGCCTATGCCTACGCGACAGCGCCAGCGATCGAAGAAACGTCCCATCTCCTCGTTCAGCAGCTTCTTCCCCGGCCCGCGGTCCGCAAAACCGTGGGTAACCTCGACCGGAACGACTTCGCCGTTCGATCTGTTTTTCTCCAGGCCCTTAAGAATGCTTTCACGGCGAGCAAGCCCCCCCGCCGGAACAACGCTACAGCCGCACGGAACCAGGTACCCCTGCGTGTCTCCCGTAAAGAGAAATGTCATCGTGTCGGGTCTCTTCACGACCATCAAAAGACCCAGCCCCAGGCTGAGGGCAAGGAGCAGTATTAAAAAGCCTATGAGGGGCTTCCAGTTCGTGGAACGGGATTCCCCGGCGCCCTCCGTTGTCATCGGTCTCCTCCCAGGATCAGGGGCAGGCCGGTTTTTGAGTTGCCTATAACGACGACTTTCGTGTTTGGACTCTCGGCCAGTTTTTCGGTAGCCTCAATACCCTTCCACTCCAGGAGCTGCTTGGTAATTCCCTTGGTAACTATTCTCTGAAAATCGGCGATGCCCTTTGCCTCTATTCGTTTTCGTTCTGCTTCCTGCCTCGCCTTCTGGAGGACGAACTTCATCTTCTCCGCCTCCTGTTCGCTCCTGAGTTTCTCCTGGATGGCGTTGGACACTACGGTCGGAAGACCGACTTTCCTAAGGAGAACCTGCCGGGTGATTATACCGTTGCCCTTGGACAACTTCTGAAAGAGGCTGAATATCTCGTTGGATATCTTCTGCCTTTCCGAAGAATATAGCGCCTTGGCGTCATAGGAGGCCGTTATCTCTCTTATCGCGGAGCGGAATTGCGGTTCAACGGCCACCCTCACGTAGTTGACGCCTATTGTCTTGTAAACCATGGGTGCGTCAGCGCCGTTAAGGTTGAAAAGAATGGAGACCTCAAGATCAAGGATCAGGCCTTCTTTTGAGGGTACTTTGGCCTCCTCTTTTATCTCTTGCGTCTTTACGGACATCTTGACGACCTTGGTGAAGGGCATGACGAAGTTGACTCCCGGGCCAAGAGGACGGTCGGAAACGCTTCCGAAGAAGTCCTTCACGCCGACGTTGCCGGCGGGAACCACGGTCACCGGGTTGCCGGCCAACACCAGCATGACAATTAGCGCGAAAACTATTCCTAAGGCCACCCGTCGGCCTACCTTCTTCACCCGGTTACTATTGGGCGGGGTTCTGTTCTGCATGGTTTTCTCCTTCACTCGTTGTTGGCCGATCGCCTCAAGCGACGACCAGCGGTACGATTTCAAAACGGTTCACATCCACCAATCCCTTGTCCGTGAGCTTCAGGGCTGGTATCACCGGAAGAGCAATGAAAGCCAGCGTCATAAATGGCGACGGCAAAAGGCACCCGCAGGCTTTCGCGGCCTCGTGCACCCTCCTGAGAGAAGCCGAAACGGCGCCGGCATCGCCCCTGCTCATGAGTCCGGCCACTTCAAGGGTAAGGGAGGCGAGCAGGCGCCCCTCCTTAACCACCGCGAAACCTCCTCCCATCTTCCCGACGGCCTCAGCCGCCGCGGCCATGTCGGACGGTGAGGCTCCTACAACCACCAGATTGTGGCTGTCATGGCTCACCGTCGAAGCAAAAGCCCCCGATTGCAAGCCGAAGCCCCTTACGAAACCGAGGCCGACATTGCCGGTTCCGCGGTGGCGTTCAACAACGGCCGCGAACTGCAACTCCTTACCGGGCCCGGCCTCCGAGGCCTCGCCAACCTCGTTGCGCGTAACTATCTGGTCCGGCTCGATGCCTATAACCCTCACGCGACCGGCGGCCGGGTAAGCCTTGAAACGGCTCTTCAAGACTTCGAAGTCTCCGGGCAGGCGCACGGAAGCCAGCGTTCCCTCCGCGGATTTCCTATGGATGGGTTGAAGAAGAGTTCCGTGCTCCGCCACTTTTATTCCGCCGTGATAAACCTCCAGGATCTCAAAAGCTTCAAGATCCCCGGCCACGAGCAGGTCGGCCCTGAATCCAGGCGCTATCCCACCCCTGTCGCCGAAGCCATAGAGTTGAGCTGGATTCAGGGTAACCATCCTGACGGCCCACAGGGGATCGATTCCGGCCGAGACGGCCACGCGCAGTGAGTGGTCCAAGTGGCCCTCCACGATGAGGTCATCGGGATGACGGTCGTCCGAAGCGATGCAGACCCGTGAGAAATTGCCCGCGTCGACCACCCCGACGAGGTCCCTGAGATTCTTTGCGGCCGAACCCTCGCGCATCAGGACCCACATTCCCCTCCTCAACTTTCCCCTTGCTTCGGAGACGGTCATGCACTCGTGGTCCGTGAAGATTTGCGCGTTGAGGTAGGCGTTCAGCCCATCTCCCACGAGGCCGGGCGAGTGGCCGTCCACCGGCCGTCCCCTGAGCCGGGCGGCTTCCACCTTCCCAAGAACCTCCTCATCCCCGGCTATGACTCCCGGAAAATTCATCATTTCGGAGAGGGCGGGTGCATCCGGATAGTCGTCGAGGGCCTTTGCGGTCTCCTCCACGCCGATATCCGCCCCCGAGGTTTCCATGTGCGTCGCTGGAACGCACGAGGGAATGGTGAAAAAGATGTCAATGGGCAGGCCCTTGGAAGCCCGGCGCATGTAAGCGTAACCCGGCATTCCAAGGACGTTTACGATTTCGTGGGGATCGCTCACGGTCGCTCCCGTTCCGTGGGGGACTACGGCCTCCGCGAAACCCTCCGGGGTAAGCATCGATGATTCCACGTGGATGTGGGGATCGGTGAAGGCCGGAAGGAGGTAGGCGCCGCCAAGGTCTATCGTTTTCCTGGCCTTGAGCGCGCTCCCGCCCAGGGCACAGATGCGCCCGCCCGCAACCGCAACCGGCAGCTCCAATAGTTCTCCGGTAAAGGTCGAGACGACCTTTCCATTGATGAAAAGAAGGTCGGCCGCCTCCTCCCCGGTCGCGATCCGAATTCTCCTCTTCAATTCCGTTATGGTTCTTTGCTCTTCCATCACCCGGCTCCTTTCAGGTTAGGCCTGGTTTTCCACCTCTATGAAGAGCGTTTCCAGGCCAAAGCGTTCGGCCAGTTCGCCGGCTAGAGCCCTAACCCCTATCCGCTCGGTGGCGTAGTGGCCCATGGCGAAGAAGTTTATCCCGGCTTCACGGCAGTAGTAGGTCATCGGTTCGGAGGGTTCGCCGGTAACGTAAGCGTCGAGGTTTAGTTCAACCGCGGCCGCTACCTCCTTGGCGGCGCCACCTGAAACGATTCCGGCGGTTGAGATCGTCCCGGCGCCGCCCATCACGCAGTGGGCCGCGTGGCCGTAGTATTTCTCGATCTTCTCCCGGAAAGCTTCCCTTCCCATGGGGGCGCCAAGACGACCGTGGATGCCTATGGGTATTCCTCGATATTCTGCGAAGGGCGCACTCTCTCTGAGACCCAGTTCCTTTGCGGCCGCGGCGTTGTTTCCCACTATAGGGTGGGCATCGAGTGGAAGGTGGAAGGCAAAGAGGCTGCATTCCGCTTCAAGAAGCGTCTTCAGACGCCCCTTCAGCACGCCGGCAACGGGCGAGGGCCAGTCCCCTTTCCACAGGAGGCCGTGGTGTACGACCAAGGCGTCGGCGCCGGCCGCTACGGCTTTGTGGAAGAGTTCCACACAGGCGGAAACTCCGAAAGCAACCCTCTTGATTTCAGGTTTCCCTTCCACTTGCAGGCCGTTCAACGAGAGATCGTCAAACCGGGCGACCTCAAGGTATTCGGAGAGGTGTTTATCAAGATCAACGAGGCGCATGGTCTCCTCCTTTTAATTCAATTGCGGGCGGACCGCCCGTTCTTTGCCGATAAGTTCCTCGGCGAGGGAAATGTCCTCCGGTCGGTCGATTCCAGTACCGGGCCATTCAACCGCGACAGCGCGAATCTCCACTCCCCTTTCGAGCGCGCGTAGTTGTTCCAGCTTCTCCACACCTTCCAGCTTCCCGGTGGGCCACCCGGTAAAGCGACCCAGGAAATCCTTCCTGAAGGCGTAGACGCCGACGTGACGCCATAGTGTTGCTTTGCCAAAGTCCTTTCCCCCCAGATACGGAATGGGGCTACGCGAAAAGTAGAGGCAGCGCCCGCCCTCGCCGACGGCAACCTTCACGACTGAAGGCTCCTCGTAGTCTTCCCGTTTCTCGATGGACGCGACCAGCGTTCCCATGAGAAGCCCCTCGTTTTCATTCATGAGTCTTAAAAGCGCCTCCACCGCTTCCGGGTTGAGGAGCGGTTCGTCGCCCTGTAGGTTGACTACCACCTCGCACTCCATCTTTTCGACGGCGCGCCATACCCTGTCCGAACCCGATGCACAGCCGGCGGGAGTCATCACTACCCGCCCGCCAAAGGCTCTCACGGCTTCAACAACACGTTCGTCGTCGGTCGCGACCAAAACCGAATCAAGCCCCTTCACTTCAAGAGCCCTATCGTAGACCCATTGGACCATCGGCTTGCCGAGTATGGGCGCCAGAGGCTTACCGGGGAAACGCGTCGAAGCGAAGCGGGCCGGAATAATACCGATTGCTCTCATACTGCATCCTCCCCGCCGGGCCGGGAGGCCCGCCGCACTCAAACCGAGTGTAGCAGAGGTGCGGTTTCCCCGCCAGACGCAATCGTCACCCTGGCCCCATCACCCCCGGTCATCGGTTAGTTGGCGGATCCCGGTTCATCGACAAACCCTTGGCGAATTGGTAAAATGGCGCTCCACGGTAGGAGCTTCTATGGCCCTGATTCTCTTTGATATTGACGGAACTCTCCTCCGCCCCCTGGGTGTGGGAAGAAGCGCCTTCCAGGGCGCAATAGGCACTTTCACGGGGCGTTCGGTTCTTTTGCCGGACTTTCCCTACGACGGCCTTCTCGACACGGATATCGCCGCAAAAACGCTTCGAATGTTGGGTGAACCCCACGGCACCGAAGCGGTGAGCAGCCTGCTGGACCTCTACCTGGATGACCTCGAGAAGAGCGTTCCCGTGCCGATTTCCGAGTTTCGCTGCCTCGGGATTCCAGCCCTGTTGGATATGGCCCTATCCAGAAACCATTCCATCGGACTGGTTACGGGCAACGTTAAACGCGGTGCCGCCATCAAACTTTCAATGGCCGGACTTTTACCCTACTTCTCCACGGTCCCCAACAACGGCGCCCTGACGGGCGCCTTCGGCGACGAAGCCCCTGACCGGACCGCGCTGGTCTCTGCGGCGGTAAACAACTGCCGGCGTCATTTTTGCACTAACTTCGCGCTGGGTGAGACGTGGGTTGTCGGGGACTCGCCCCGCGACGTTGAGGCCGCATCCATGGCTGGCGTTCACTGCGTGGCCGTGTCAACCGGTCTTACATCCTTCAAAGCTCTCTCCGGTCTCAACCCCGACCTTCTCTTGCACAACCTTACTTCCTTCGAACAGTTTTTTCGCGCCGTCGAAGACGGAGTTCCCGGGTGAGTGGACATCCTCCAAAGATGGATCGCCTCCTGGCTACCGCCGCCGCCATATCTCTCAGGGAAATCTTTGGAGAGAAGGCGGTCAAGAAGGCGTTTCGAACGGTACTCGACGAACTCGTGGAAGGGTGGTTGAGTGGAGGAAACATCCCGGCGGAAGAAGCGGTCGTCCAGGCAGCCCGCAGTAAACTCGCCATCGATTTTTCTCCACCGCTCAAGAGGGTGGTTAACGCCACGGGCGTCGTTCTCCATACCAACCTTGGCAGGGCGCTCCTATCGGCGCCGATGCTCCGTGAGGCCGCCGGTGTTCTCAGCGGATACGTGGACCTGGAAATCGACCTGGATTCGCACAGCAGGGGTCACCGCGACTCCAGGCTTGAAGAGAAACTCAGGGATATGCTGAACACCGATCGCTCGGTGGTCGTCGTAAACAACAACGCCGCGGCCGTACTTTTGCTTCTGAACACACTCAGCGCCGGAAGAGAGTGCGTCGTCAGCCGCGGGGAACTCGTTGAGATCGGCGGCGGCTTCAGGATGCCGGAGGTAATGAAGGCCTCGGGCGCCCGCCTCGTAGAAGTCGGCACGACCAACCGCACGGGGATTCACGATTTTCGGAGGGCGGTAGGGCCGGAAACCGGGGCACTGTTGAAGGTGCACACCTCAAACTACCGCGTTGTGGGTTTTACCAAGAAAGCAACTCTTGAAGAGTTGGTTTCCCTCGGCAATGAACTTGGGCTGCCCGTGGGATACGACCTGGGTTCGGGTAATGTCGGTGAGGCCGGAAACGACTCCTTGCTCGAAGAGCCCACCGTACGTTCCGCACTCGCCGCGGCGCCCACCGCACTCTGCTTCAGCGCCGACAAGCTCTTCGGCGCTTGCCAGGCCGGTATCCTGCTGGTTGACCCAGCCATGGTGGAGGCATTCCGAAGCAACCCGTTACTTAGGGCGCTCAGGGTTGACAAGATTACGTATTTCCTGCTTGGAACGGTCGTGGACCTTTACAGGAAGGGCCGCGGCAACCTCCTTCCGGCCCTCTCCATGCTCGCCCTGCCGGAAGCCGGGTTGCGTTCCAAGGCCCTATTGTTGAGAAGAAAAGTTGAGAAGCTCGCTCCATCCATCTTCAGGATGGAAGTGGTAAGCGCCGAAGGATGCGTTGGCGCCGGCTCCGCGCCTACCTATCCCCTGCCCTCCCCGGCCCTCGCAATTTCGGCTTCCGGAGTGAAGGTAAACGAGCTGGAACACTTTCTGAGAAGCGGCGGAGAGGCACCGATTCTTTCGGTCGTTTCCAATAACCGGGTTCTTTTACATACCCGCACTATCCTTAAGGGAGAAAGCGGGGTTATAGCTGAAAGACTTGCGGCTTTTGCCGGTCGGGAGCGTCCATGAAAACCCCGTTGTTGGTTCGGCTTTTAGTGGCTTTTGGAGTGTTGGCGCTACTCGCCGCCTGCGCCGCGTCCCCACCACGCCCGATAGCTCTGCCGGGGCCGGGCGCCCCGACACCGGGGGTGGTTCCGTCCACGGCAGTCCTTAACGGAAAGGCCGGTCCGGCCGGAGTGGGCGGCCAACTGTCGCGCTATCTTATAAAACACTTTCCCGAGTACGGCAGGGGCCGCATGGCCATTGGGTGGGACGAATCCATCGTTTACATGGGAAGGATCGCGGGCGCGGCCGCCGCTCAGTGGCCGGGCGCCGCACCGCTCTCCGAACTTGGCGTCGAGGCAAAAAACGAGGCGGATGCTTTTTCTCAACTGGATCCGATGAGTTTCGCCGGCCTCCTGTGGCTATCCCCGGACGTTGTTGGGAATGGCGAACTACAGAGCCTGAGCGCCGTCTTGCGTTCAACAAACGGCGGCCCACCCGTAGAACTCCTGTTCACGTGCAGCCCTCCCCTTCTTTTGGCTGGCGGTCCATCTCTTCCCACAACTGCCGGCGAGCCCCATAGGTGGCTGGATTTGCCTTCCAGAGTTCTGGCCATGGGGTGGGAATCCCACGGGAAGCGTCTTTGGGCGGCTACAGAAAAGGAACTGTTCTCCCTTGATCCGGAAAGTGGGAAGGAAACCGCTAAGTGGCCCCTCCCAGCCTTAACTGCCGGTCTCAACGCCGGACCGTCGGTTCTGCACGAGATTCCAGGTCCATCAGGCGCCGGCGCCATGGGTTGGTTTGACCTGGGTCGACAAGGGGGGCGGTTGTACGAAAAAAATCCATCCGGGCGATACGAACCCACGTCCCTCCTGGAAGGGTATCCCCTATCGCGGAGGATCAGCCAATTCCTGTCGGCCCCCTTCGATGGGGATAGCAGCGCCTTCTCGCTGACCGATTTCAGAGGGGATGAACTCGGACTATGCCTGGATATCGTACGTTTCCAGGGACCGAAGGAGAGCCTCTTCGCCTTCTTGAAACCCGGTGGCGGCCTTGGCGTCATACAAGGCCACGACCTCTCCGTAGTGAGTGGTCCGGTCTCGAACGGGGTTTCGGCCATCGCCGCATCGGGCAAGACATTGATCGTCGCGCTGAAAAATGGCCCTAACACGCTGATGGGCTATACCATGAGCAACAATTTCGTCTGGCAAAAGGTATGGGAAATGAAAGGACCCCGGCAAAGCGTTCAAAGTCTTTGCGTTGGCGCAATAGCCGGTAAGCCCGTGCTCTTTTTGGGCACCGCGGACCACGAAAAGGGCGCCATCTATATTATGAATCTGCCGATTGGACGGAACCCGGTAAGGGTTTCGGCCGCCCGACCTGGATTGTGAAGAAGTTTTGCAAAAAAGTTTAATAGAGGTTACAATAACACCTTTGGTCATCGACCGAACCCAGAGTCTGAAGGTGAATTTACACACCGTGAGACCGTGCGAAAAAAGGGAGAAACCTCGTTGAATGGAAAAATGGGGGCCGAACTCAAGGAACTTTTTCCGAAGAGGGTGACAATCCTCGCGGGCCACTTCGGAAGCGGCAAAACCGAGATAGCCTTGAACGCCGCCCTTACTTTTAGTGCTGAAGGAGAACAGGTTTCCCTTATCGACCTGGACGTGGTCAAACCTTACTTCCGCTCGCGGTCCGCAAAAAACTTTCTTGAAGAGGGGGGGGTGGAACTGGTTGCCCCCAAGGGGGAGTACTACTCGTCGGACCTTCCAATAATCCTCCCCGAAGTCAGGGGCCGCATTTGCAATCCGAAACTCAGGATATTCATCGACGCAGGAGGGGACGACTCCGGAACGCGCGCGGTCGGTTCTCTTACCGACGTACTGCCGCCGGATGAAACGGGGTTCCTGCTGGTGCTCAATTTCAGGAGGCCCTTCACGTTGGATGTCGCTTCGGCGGTGGCCATGGTGCGCAAAATCGAGGCAACGGCCCGCCTTTCGGTAACCGGCATAATCTCCAATACCCACCTGATGGACGAAACCACGGTTTCCATTATTCGGGAAGGGTATGCTTTGGCGGTGGAAACGGCGAAGCAAATAGGAACAAGAGTTACCGCCGTCGCGGCCTCTGAAAAAGACATGGATGCCCTTAAGAAGGAGCATTTGGACTGTCCGCTTATATCCATACGGCGTATAGTGAAGCCGCCGTTTGAAGTGGCCAGGAACGAACATAGCGTCGGCCCGATCTTCGTGGTGGGCTGAGAAAGGAGTGTAGCCATGCCCCACATCATCGTAGACAAGGAACGTTGCAAGGGCTGTGAGCTGTGCGTGGATGCTTGCCCGCAGAAAATTATCGGCATGTCCGGGGAGATTAATGACAAGGGCTACTTCTACGCGCTGGTGGAGGAACAGAAACGTTGTATCGGTTGCCGCCTGTGCTGCATTATTTGCCCGGACCTGGCGATACTGATGCAGGTGCAGGGTACTATGTACCACTACTTCGCCTATTGAAGCGGGAAGGGATTCATAGATGACCAGGAAATTAATGAAGGGCAGCGAAGCGATCGGAGAAGCAGCCATTCGCGCCGGCTGCAGGCACTTTTTCGGTTACCCAATCACTCCCCAGAACGAGGTTCCGGAATACCTCTCCAACCGCCTTCCGCAGGTAGGGGGCGTTTTCGTGCAGGCGGAAAGCGAGGTCGCCGCTTCCAACATGATCTACGGAGCCGCCGGAACCGGCGTCCGTGTTCTTACCACCTCCTCTTCCCCCGGTATTTCCCTAATGCAGGAGGGAATCTCCTACATCGCGGGGAGTCAGCTTCCGGTCGTTATCGTGAACATCATGCGGGCCGGGCCTGGTCTCGGTGGGATCCTTCCCAGCCAGTCCGACTACTTCCAGGCCACCAAGGGCGGCGGGCACGGGGATTACCGGTTGCTCGTCCTGGCGCCGTGGTCGGTCCAGGAGACGGTAGACTTGGTCCAGGATGCCTTCGACCTCGCCGACTACTACCGCAACCCGGTGATGGTTCTCGGCGACGGGCTGATCGGCCAGATGATGGAGCCGGTTGAGTTCCAAGAAGAGCGCAAGCCTTGCAAGGAGCTGAAGCCCAAGACCTGGGCCGCCACCGGCTGCAAGGGGGATCGCCCTCACAACGTGATCAACTCCCTCTTTCTTGACGCCCAGGAGCTTGAGTACCATAACCAGAAGTTGCAAGCCAAGTACGAAGAGATGACCAGGAACGAAATCCGTTACGAGGAGTACGAAACGGAGAAAGATTACGACCTGCTCATCGTCGCCTATGGAACCGTCGCGAGGGTCTGCTCGGGAGCCATAGAGGACCTCAGGGGCGCCGGGGTAAAGGCGGCGATGCTGCGTCCCATAACCCTCTTTCCCTTTCCCTACACCGCAGTGAGAAAGGCCGCCGAAAAGGCCAAGGCCGTGCTGGTCGTGGAACTTTCCACCGGCCAGATGGTGGAAGACGTTCACCTGGCAATCCGGGGCGCTTGTCCCGTTTACTTCCACGGAAGGACCGGAGGCATGCTTGCCACTCCCGACGAGGTCGCCCGGGTAGCCAAGGAAGTCCTTGAGGGCAAACGCCGGGAGGTGCGTTATGGTTGAAACCGTTTTTGGAATGCCGAAATCCATGGACCCGGTCACTACTCACTACTGCCCGGGTTGCACCCACGGCGTCATCCACCGCATAGTGGCGGAAGTGTTGGACGAACTGAAGTTGAAGGAGCGCACGGTAGGCATCGCTCCCGTGGGTTGCGCCGTTCTCGCCTACAACTACTTCACCACCGATTTTCAGGAGGCATCACACGGAAGGGCACCGGCGGTAGCCACCGGCATCAAACG
>CAZIBS010000016.1:0-29546 GCA_964537405.1 uncultured Thermoanaerobaculia bacterium
TTATCTATCTGGTGGATCTTGCTGTATCGCCCGTGGGGCTTAGGGTTGGTGGCAGGTTGACCCCGGCGGCGTTTGCGGGAAAGCGGTCAGATCGCTTTTCCGTGAAGCGAATCAATACTTGCCAAGGAGGCCGCAGCGCCGGGCAACCTTGAGACAAAGGGCGAAAACTCCAACCGCGAGGGGCAAGAGAAGCACGGCGAAGATGAGCAGGGCGACGATGGAGGGCCAAACCTCCATCAATCCCTTCGATTGCAGCAATACTCCCCTGAGACCGTCAAGGGCGTAGGGTAGAGGCAAGAGCTTCGAGACCATATCCAGGAGCGGAGGCAAGGTTTTGGTTGGAAAGAAAACACCGCCCAGCAGTGCAAAGAGCGCCCCGACGAAGGGCGTTACCGGCTCGCCACGCTGAAAGACCAGCAGGAGCGATGCGGCGACCATTCCTATGGCCATGAAATCCACGATGGTAAGGGCGACAAGAAGCAGTAGAGCAACCGGACTGCCCAGGTGCAATCTCAGGCCGAATGCCATCGCAATGGCAAGGAAAACGACAATTTCCAGCGTCTTGGTTCCCATGTCCCACAGGGCGGTAGCGCCGAGCGTCACGTAGAGCGGAACCGGTGCGCCAAGCAATATCTCCAGTGTTCCCGATTGCTGGTCTTCGCGTACCCTCCTGGCAAAGGTGTGGAGCGCCACCTGGACGTAACCCAGCAGCGCCGTTCCGGTTATTATGTAGGCGAAGTAACCTCCCGACGCCCAGCCGGAGGTCCTTGGCGTCAGCGCGAGTGACAGGAAGTACCAGAGAGCCACGCTGAAGAAAGCCGAAGTGACGCTCAGGAGCGCGTTCAGCCGGTAGGAGAGGGCGATCCTGGCGTCTCTGTAAAGGACGGCTGCAACAGACCACGCGCCACTCAATTCCCCCCCTCCATGGCGGCAAAGAGCGCCTTCTCTCCAAGCGGGGCTCCGTCCCAGACCAACTTTCGCCCGCGGAGCACCAGGCAGTGTCCGGCTAATTCGCGGCTTTCGTAAGGGTTATGAGTCGCGATCAACATCGTGCGTCCCGCGAAAACCGGGCTCTTCAGCCAGGAACGAAATCGAGCTGCCGAGGGCGGATCGAGGCTTCGCGTGGGTTCGTCCATAACAAGTATCGGCGGATCGTGAATAAGGGCTCTCGCGATAGCCACCTTCTGGCGCATACCGGTAGAGAGGTCTGAAAAGAGCCTGTCCATCCACTCCTCCATATTCAGAATCTTGCTGATCTCCACGACCCGATCGCGAGCCTCGCCGGGCGCCATACCCCACAACCCACCGAAGAAGGCCAGATTCTGACGTACGGTCAGCCGCCAGTAGAAGGAACGCTCGTCGGGATGGACAAATCCCGTCCTTCGGGCGATCTCCCGGCGCGAGAGATTCTCGCCAAAGACCTCCACGGAGCCTCGGGAGGGATCGAGGAAACCCAGAATAATTTTCAACAGGGTGCTCTTGCCAGCTCCGTTGGAACCCATAACGCAGGCCCTCTCTCCCTCGCCGAGTTTGAAGGAAACGCCTTCCAGCACCGGGACGGATCGCCTCTGCATCCCGGCCAGCCATCCCAACCCCATGGGTAGAGAAGGATAGACGAATGAGAGCGACCGGACGGCCAAGACATCCTTCATTTAACGGCCTTCCTGGCGCACGCGGCGAGAAGGGCCTTCGCCCTTTTGTTCTTCGGCTCAAGCAAAAGAGCCCTCTGCGCAGCGACGGCAGCCGCGTCCGCATTCCCGTAGGAGAGGTAAAAAGAGGACAACGTCAAAAAACCGTTTATGTCCTGAGGATCGAGTTGCGTCGCGCGTTTCGCCTCGGAGATTGCTTCAACGGGGTGCTTCAAACCCCAAAGAGCCCCGGCGAGGTTCAGGTGAGCCCCGGCGTAGGCCGGTCTTTCCTTAAGGACCCGGCGGAAGAGTTTCTCCGCTGCTTCGTATCGACCCTCCTTAATACGGATAACGCCCACGTTATTAAGAACTTCCGGGCGCCCCGGGTCGGCAGCCAGGGAGCGCTGAAACGCGCCTTCGGCCGCACTGTTATCGCCGCTCCTCAAGGCCTTCAACCCCTTCCGGAACCAAAACTCTCCCTCTTTGCTCGGGGCGGCCCGGCGTGCGGTTTCCAGGGAAATCGAAGGCTTCATAAGCAGCGTGGAGGAAAAGCGCGCGGGAGAGGCGGGAATATTGGAAGGCTGTTGAACGGAAGTTTTTTTCGTCCCGGCGGGCAGAAGAGCGATGACTGGTTGGACCCGCGCCAGGGGCGGTTTTATTGCCGTCTTGCCGACTTCCGCCGGTGGACAGGACACAACCATGGGGAAGGGTTTAGTCTTCAGGCCATCGCTCCTGAAGCGCACGGCCAACCTGGATACGCCTCGCCTGGTAGTCGCCAGGCCGGCGCACACGCGGTAGCACCCCTTTCCTTTGAAGATAATGGGAAGGGCAAAAACCGGTTGGGGGGCCTTTACCGACTGCAACACCTTCCAGATATTCTCTTTAAGGCAGAAGACACTGACGCTGAGGGTCCACAACTCCTTCTTCCCCGGATGGCGCCTTACCATGTCGCAGAAACCATCCACGGCGCCGTCTACGTCTCCCTTAGAGAGCTTCTTCATGGCCGCGGCGTAGCTTCGCTTGTTGTAAAGGGAACGAGAAGGTTTTGTTCTCCCTGCAAAAGAGGGCGCCGCGACGGCGAGAAACCCCAAGAACAGCCACACAACCGCCTGCTTCCGGAACACCGTTTTCCAATTAAAACGCACGTAGCGTAAAATGGCTTCCCCTTCCAACCATCACCTCCAAACAACCCCAAGTCCAAAACATCGGCTGAATGAACACATCCAGCCTCCCTTGCGATAATAAAACCCTTCCTCACGCTTCGCAACCACAAGAACTTCCTCCAATCCAGCGATGGAAACCGGATGGGAGGTGCAAACGGTGATGCATGGTTTGTTTGGGCTAAGAAACCTCCCCGCCGCCCTCGCTCCTCGTCCAGGTAGCGGATTTAGGCCTGGTTATAGCCTTTGAATCCGTGCCCGGCTGTTTTATACTACTGGCTTACAGTGTCGAGAGGGATCGAGTGGTCCGGTAAAATTCATTTTTCGGATAGGAGAGACAAACATGAAAAGAACGCTAGTCATTTTGACAATGGTTTTCCTGGCCGCGGCGGTATTCGGCCGGACACCGGTAACGGCGAAAAAAAGCAGCTACAACATTACGTTTAATCGCCCCTTTGCGCGCGGAGACCGGTTCTCCCTGAAAGTTGAGCTGTCTCTCAATAAAACCGGCCACACCACCTTTGCCGGCAGCATGATACCCTTTACGCACAAAATGAAGGCCACCCTCTCCGGCAAGGTGAGGGTGCTCAAGGTAAACGACGTTGGCGAAGCCACCATGTTCTTCTTCCACGTCGCAAAGGCCACCTACCATGATGGCGAAACTCCGGTGCCGTTGGGACTGGACGGCCTTCAACTGGGCGTCTCATTTCCCTCCGGCAAGGCTCATTTCGTCCGCAGGGATGGAAAATCCATCTCCGAAGATGCCGAAATGCTTCTATCCATGGTTTTTACTCCCCCAACGGGTGAAAATCCACGTGGATACCTGGCCCCCGGGCATCCCGTCAAAGAAGGAGATTCTTGGCCCATCAACTCGGAAAAACTGGCGAAGGTGCTGGCGAGCGCTAAGAAAGTGGAAGGAGTCAAGGTCGATCCCAAGAAGGTGAAGGGGACGGTAAAACTGGTTAACGTGGAAGACTGGAACGGTGAACCGTGCTACCACTTGAAAATCGTGGCCGACGCAAAAGACATGGGTATGCAATACTTCCTGGGCTCAACCAGTCTCAAGGCTACGAGGGATATCCTGTTGCCGGTTTCCCCAAAGAGCTGGAGGGAGAAGGAAGAGGCCAGGATAGTCACCGGAATAGCCGGCACTATGACCCCTCCCGGAGGCCGGAATACTCAGATAGTCGAGGAAACCACCATTAACTACAAAAGCGTTATTCGATAGCATAAAGGGCACGGTACACCGTGCCCCTACTGTTTTTTCTTGCCCTTGGCGACGATAACCAGGCGGCCGCCCGAAGCCTTGATCCGCTTGGCATCCTTTTCTTTTTCGCTGATGTCGAGTTCACCGCCGACCATGGAGAGGCCGAGGTCGTGGCCCAGGTGTCCGCCGATCCGGATGCAGCCACCCACCATCTCCTCTCCAGCGAAGTCCCAGGCCAGGTCGCGAACGGCTATCAAGCCGCCGACCATTCTGTATCCAATCGAGTAACCGGCGTTGGCCTTAACGGAAATGCGCCCGCCTGTCATACGGTTACCGGCAAAATCGAGAACGTTTTTGCCGATTACTATCTCACCGCCGCTCATTGAATGGCCGAGGTGATTCTCCGCCAACCCCTTCACATTCAGAGTTCCACCGGTCATTCCAATACCGGCGTAGTCGGCGACGTCGCCCTCTATGATCAGATTGCCCGAAACCATGTAGGCGCCCGCGTAGTCTCCAAGGTCCCCTTTCACGGTGAGCACGCCCTTTTCGAAGAAAGCGCCCAGGCAATCGAACTTCATATCGGTCAGGGAGGATAGGTCGAGATACTGGTCGCTATTGATACGCGACATTGTCGCCGAGAGGAAGAGCCCGGCCTTCTTTGGAAAAGAAGGATGGCGTACCTCGGAGGATATCTCTCCGAGAACCTTTTGGAGACCGCTCGACTCCACCTCTTCGGCTTCCACTGCCTTAAGCGCCTGTGCGTAGTCCTTCCCGATGGATTCGCTGAAAGGAAGTGCAAGATAGTCTTTGAAGGCGTTTTTTATTGACATTTTTCTCCCTCCTACTCGGGCGGCTGCCAAGTGCGGTTTGGATCCCGCACGTATGCGTCTATGGCCCTGGCGGCCTCGCGGCCGGCCCTCGTGGCCAGGATTACCGTAGCGGCGCCGGTTATGGCGTCGCCGCCGGCGAAGACCTTGGGAACGGTGGTCATGTAGGTTTCCCGGTTCACCTTGATGACCGAGCCCCAGCGTGTCGCGAGACCGGGAAGGTTGGATGGGATGAGAACATTGGGTGTCTGGCCTATGGCGATGATCACGAGATCACATTCGATGATGTAGTTACTGCCCTCTATGGGTATTGGACGGCGACGACCGGAGGTGTCGGGCTCGCCAAGTTTCATCCTCTGGACTTCAACGGCCTTGACGAAACCGTTTTCGTCGCCCAGGTACCGAACGGGGTTGCTGAGCAACGTGAAGACGGCGCCCTCCTCCTCTGCGTGTACGATCTCTTCGCCGCGCCCCGGCATCTCTTCCCTGCTGCGGCGGTAGACGATCTGAGCCTCTTCGGCGCCCAGTCGCAACGCTATGCGCACAACATCGCAGGCGGTAAAACCAGCGCCGACCACCACGGCTTTCCTGGGTTTCCTGACCGGCGTTCCGGTCTCGGGGTGATCCCACGCCCTCATGAGATTCACCCGGGTGAGGAATTCGTTTGCCGAGTAGATACCGTTCAGGTTCTCGCCCGGAATCCTCATTAAGTTAGGATACCCGGCCCCGCTTGCAACGTACACGGCGTCGAACTCATCCAACACCTCCTGAACGGGCATCGTCCGGCCCACCACCGCATTTACTTCAAACTCAACGCCCAGGCTTTCGATGTAGGCTATCTCCTTCTGGACCAGTTCTTTCGGGAGACGAAACTCGGGAATGCCGTACATGAGGACACCGCCTGTTTTGTGCAGTGCTTCGAAGACGTGGACGAAGTGGCCCTGCTTGGCAAGGTCGGCGGCGCACGATAGACCGGAAGGTCCCGAGCCCACAACGGCTATTTTAAGGCCGGTGGCGGGTTTCTTGTGGGACGCTTCCTCGCCCCGGTCTTCGTGGAGCAACTGCCAATCGGCTGAGAAGCGTTCCAGCCTGCCGATGGCGATGGGGTTGCCGGGATTGGAGTCATTGATGATGCAGGCCGCTTCGCAGAGATCTTCCTGTGGGCAAACTCTTCCGCAGACGGCCGGCAAGTTGTTGTACTTGTGCATGTCCTCGGCGGCCTCCAGGAAATTGCCCCTGGAAATGTGGCCGATGAAGGCGGGAATATCGATATGAACGGGACAGGCAACCATGCAGCGAGGCTTGGGACACTCCAGGCAGCGCATGGCCTCGGCGACCGCAACCTCCGGCGTGTAACCAAGGGCAACCTCGTTGTAGTTCCTGATGCGCTTCGCCGCCGGCTGGCAGGCGATGTCGCGCCTGGCGTCCTTGAAACGAGGGCGCTTACGCTCTCCTTCTTTTACACCGCCCAAGGCGACTATGTCGATTTCTTTTGCCATGGTATCCCCCTTATCGCTTCAGAGCTTCAAAGGCAAGTTTGCACTTGTGGTCGGCTTCTATGGCCGCTCTCTCCTCGGCCTTGTAGACCTTCATGCGAGTGAACATCTCGTCCCAATCCACTTTGTGACCGTCAAAGTCCGGCCCGTCGACACACACGAACTTGGTTTCACCGCCTACCTCAACACGGCAACTGCCGCACATACCCGTCCCGTCCACCATGATGGTGTTGAGAGAAACCCACGTGGATATCTTCCATGGGCGGGTCTGCTCGGCGATAACCCTCATCATGATTGGAGGCCCGATGGCTATGATCCTGTCGATGGCGCGTCCTTCGTCGTGGAGTCGGCCGAGGGCCGTGCTGGTGAAGCCCTTGATCCCGGCGGAACCGTCGTCCGTCGTAACAATGATTTCGTCGGAAACCGAGGCAAGTTTGTCATCCCAGAACATGAGATTCTTTCGCCTGTAGCCGACGATGGTCACGACGTGATTCCCGGCTTCGCGCATGCCTTTGCATATCGGGTAGATTGGGGCGACGCCGAGGCCGCCGCCGATAACCACCACGGAGCCGAACTTCTCAATGGGCGTCGGTGTTCCCAGGGGACCCACTACGGCGTAGAGTTCGTCGCCTTCATCGTAGTTGTCGGCCAGGTCGATGGTGGACTTTCCGACCTCGAGGAAGACGATGGTTACCTCGTCGGTTTCGGGATTTGAATCCGCTATCGTCAACGGAATTCGCTCGCTCTTTTCGTCGTCCATCACCATCAGGAACTGGCCCGGCTTGTGGGCCCTGGCAATGCGGGGCGCCTTAATCGTCATCTCTATCACGCCCGTCGCCAAAGTTAGCTTCTTAGTAATTTGATACATCAGGTTCCCCCAGCGTTGTCTTCGGTAAAATGGGTTTGTTCCGGTCTATTCACCGCCCGTCAAAAGGGAGGTATTATAGCGATGGGGAGCGTGGATTGCAAATAGAAGGAAGGGTTGTTCAAACCATGGGTAAGCAGCACCTCGTTTGGGACGGCGCGCGAATTCTGCGGGCCTTTCCAGGAGGAAGGCTCTCGCTGGCGGGCGGCGGAAGCCGAAACCTTGTAGCCGTTGGAGACAAGGTCCGTATCAGGCTGGAGGGCGAAGGCCCGGCCCTGATCGAAGAGGTGCTTGAGAGGAGGAACAAGATCTCAAGGCGCATCTCCTTTTCGGGTGTTGAGCACGTCATAGCCGCCAACGTGGACGTGCTCGCCATCGTTCTCACCACCAAGCCCACCCTAAACACCGGTCTTCTGGACCGTTACTTGGTGGAAGCCCACGCCTCCCGGATAAAACCGGTCATCCTGGTCAACAAGATTGATCTCGTGGCCCCCGGCGAAACCCTGGATAGCCTGGAACCCTACCGAAAGCTCTCCTATACGATCTATTTACTTTCGGCCAAAGTCGGCGAAGGGCTGGATAACTTCCTTGGTTCTATACGGGGTAAGTGGGTGGTTTTAGTCGGCCACTCCGGCGTCGGTAAAACGACGATCGTCAACCGCGCGGCGCCGGAAAGACCCGGGGCGGTAGCCGGAGTGAACCTGAGAACGGGACGCGGGCGACACACGACGAGCAGCGCCATTGCCCGTTGGTTGGACAAAAACACGGTTCTCATCGACACGGCCGGAATCAGGGAATTCGGCCTGTGGGGTATGGACTGGCGCTGCGTGGAGGAGGCCTACCCCGAAATCCACGGGTTGGCGTCCGGGTGCAAATACGCCGACTGCCGACACGTTAACGAACCCGATTGCGCCGTAAGAGCGGCTTTAGGAAGAAAAGACCTTTCAATGGTTCGCTACGAAAGTTACCTGAGGCTATTTAATGAAGTGAAATCACGAAATTAAAGAGAGACCCGGGAGGGCAACAACTTTTTACAAAAAAAAGGGGCGCCGAAGCGCCCATCTTTTTTGTGCTTAAAAGGATTCTTGCTTTCCTGCCGGAGCAGAAACCTAGGCCTTCTTCTTGGCAACGGGGGCCTTTTTCTGGGCGACGGGGGCCTTCTTTTCGGTAGGGGCATTGGCCTCGGCTGGGGCGTTAACTGCGTTGGTTGGGGCGTTAACTGCGTTGGTTGGGGCATTAACCGCCGGGGCTGGTGCGGGAGCCGGCTTCGTAGCCGGAGTGGGTGCCTTGGGCGATTGGGCTTTCTGGCATCCTATGAATGACGCCATGGTGAACAGGAGCATCGCTGACATACAGAGTGAAAGCATTCTTTTCATCTTTGTTCCTCCCTTTTACGGTTTCGGTACAATAACTCTCCACATCTAACACCAACCGTTTTAACCTAGCACAGGCTTTTGAAGTTGTCAAACCGGGGAACCATCCCGGAATCCACCACCTAATCGAGGGCCGAGGACGGCGGGATCACTTAATCCATCTCAGTTTTAAGCGTTCTGCCGAGCAGTTCATGAAGGGCGCCGGAGGGAGAGAGGCCCTCGAAGAGGATGCGTTCGACGGTGAAGGTGATGGGCATTTCCGTGAGGCCGAGCGAACGAGCCAGGTCACCAATGGAGCGCGTGGTGGGAACGCCCTCGGCCACGCTCTGCACGGATCCGAGTATCTCCTCAAGGCTTTCGCCTCTTCCCAGCCGCACACCTACGGTCCGGTTACGGCTCTCGGGGCCCGTGCAGGTTAAGGCGAGGTCGCCCAAGCCGGAGAGGCCGGAGAAGGTGGTTTCCACTGCTCCAACGGCCAGGCCGAGCCTGATGATCTCCCTCAATCCCCTGGTGATGAGTGCGGCAATGGTGTTGGGTCCGAAGCCCAGGCCGGCGCCGATGCCGCACGCAACGGCGATGACATTCTTGGCGGCGCCGCCGAGTTCCACGCCGATGCGGTCGGTTCCGGCGTAGCCCCTGAGGGGCGGCGATGAAACAAAGCGTTGCGCCCGCCGGACGGCCGTGATTTCCGGGGCCGCCAGCACCACGGCGGTTGGATCTCCGTTGGCCATACCCCTGGCGAAGGAGGGTCCCGAGAGGGCTACAACCGGGCGGCAACCTTCGGGAAGGTATTCTTCTATTACGGTACTGACGAAGAGCAATGTTTTATTTTCTATCCCCTTCGAGGCCGAAATTACCAGGGTGCCTTCCGGACAGAGTCTGCCTATGCGCTTCCAGAGAGCGCGCGCGGGCTGCGTGGGCGTTGCCGAGAGCCACACATCCGCCTTCCATGGAGGCGATTCCGGGTCATGGAAGAGTTCGACGTTTTCGGGAATCTTTACGCCCGGTAGGAAACCGGCATTTTCCCGGAGGCAGGTCATGGAGTCAAATTGTTCTTTTTCGAAGACCCAGAGGGCCACACGCTCGTGAATCGAAGCCAGGTGACGGGCCAGCGCCGTTCCCCACGCGCCGGCGCCCCATACAACCGCCCTTCCCTTCGCGCTCATTGGTCGGAACCCTTTCCCCACACGCGCGATTCGGTTCCATTCAGGAGATCCCGAATGTTCGCGTGGTGCCTCGCTACCAACAGCAGGCCGATTGCCGCGCCCACAATCGCGGTGGTAAGCGTGTACCACCCCGCGGCGAAGTGGAGGACCAGGATGGAGGCGGTAAAGACCAGCGAGGCCAGGATGGAACCCAGAGAAATCGTTCGCATGGTCAATGCCTCGACGAGAAAGACGCCGAGCGCGAACAGGGTGGGCGCGGGAGCAATAAAAAGAAAGGCGCCCAGTGCGGAAGCTATGCCCTTGCCGCCCCTGAACTTGATGGTGAAGGGAAAGCAGTGACCCACCACGGCCGCGCCACCGGCCGCCGCGGGAACCCATAGAGCAAGACCGAGCCTCCCGGCCGCCCAGACGGGAAGCGCCGCCTTGGAGAAGTCCAGGATCAGTGTAAGGATGCCCAACCACTTGCCCTGCGTCCTCAAAACGTTTGTAGCACCTATATTTCCTGAGCCCAAGGTTCGTATATCCATCCCGCTGTTAGCCCTTGCCAGTAGGTATCCAAAGGGTATGGAACCGAGTGCGTAGGCCGCAAGGACGTACGCCTCGTTGACGAGAATCATTTACCGCCTCCGAAAAGTGTGTGGGCGACGACGTCGTAGATCGCTCCCGATGGCGCAAGTGTGCTCTTGTAGAGCGTCAACCCGTCGGCGAAAGCTTCACCTGCTACCTGTTCGCTGCGTTCATCAAGGGTTTCGCGTAGCGCGACGTCTCCCGACGGTCGTTTAAAGCGCCCCAGTGTGATGTGGGGGTGGAAGGACCGCGACTCCGGTAGAAACCCGAGGGGCGCCAGCAAATCGTCCAGTCCGGATTTAAGCCGCTCAAGGCAACCGGAAGGCTCGTGGATTCCGCACCAGAGCAAACGAATGCCGTTACCGGCGCCAAAGTGACCGATGCCCTTGACTTCAAAAGAAAAGGGCGTAGTGGAACCACAGACTTGCTCCATGGCCCTTTGTACATCGACGGCGGCACCTCCCGGAATATCGCCGAGAAAAGCAAGCGTCAGGTGCATCCGGGATGGAGATACCCACCGCGCGTTGGAGGTTACAGCGCTTAAATGTCGAATGACATCCGAGAGGTTTTTCTTAACGGTATCCGGTATGTCCAGCGCGATGAAGGCTCTCATATTCCCTCCACGCCACCCATGGTAGCCCACTAAGTCCAGCCCGGTCAATGTCGCTGTCTTCCATCCTCAGTCTTCCTCTATGTCGTTCCACGTTGGGCGCGAATCGGAGGGAAGCGGGCGGTGGGCGCGCGCGTTGGGGGCGTGATCATTAAAGAGCGTTTCCAGGAGGGGATGGCGAAGGGCGCCATCGGAACCGTCCCATCTTACGAGCGCCGCATCCTCCATCCATTGGAGGTAGGAGCGAACCGCACCGGCGGTAATTCCCAACTCTCCTGAAAGTTGACCGGAGCTTCTCTTACCCTTCGCAAGCAGCCGCGCTATGCGGACCAGTCCTATCCCTCCCCTCGCGGTGGATAGGCCGGTGGTCCACTCGAAACGGAGGTGAAGTCGGCAAAGGGGCGAAGTCGGTGCCAATTGGTGGTAGAGCAAAGGAATGCGCCCGTCGGTCGGGGTCTCCCAAAAGCCGGTTGTGCAGCCCTCCTCCTCCATCCTTTCCATAAGGAGCTTGGCGAAGCGTGGAAAACGGCATTCGAGAAGGATGCCGGGGCCGCCCGCACGGACTGCCAGGGCGCGCCACAGCTTCTCCCCTTTCCTGATCTTGCTCCAGCCAAGGAGTGCGCCGGCGGAGCGGACAACGAGCCCCCCGGCGCTCCCGGTGATCTCTTCAATGGGATTAGCCAGGGCTGCATCGACGACCTTCCATCTTCGGACCCGGTGAAAGGAGTAACCGTAGTCCATCCTCTCAACCATGCACTTTCCCGGGATCAACGGAGGGGGCTCGTTCTCCTTCATGGGACCATGTTGAACGAAAACATTGCGGATGTCAAGTGACAGCCGTGCCCCTGCTTTAGCCATCGTAGTATAATAGGCACCGGAGGAATCATGCGGGTTACTTTTCTGGGAACAGGGACGTCCATCGGAATACCGGTCATTGGTTGTCATTGCCCGGTATGCACGTCGAACAATCCCAAGAACAGGCGGCTGCGCCAGTCGATATGGATGGAGGAGGGGGCAGGTTCGGTAGTCATAGACACGGCGGTGGATTTTCGTGAGCAGGCCCTCAGGTTCCGGATAAACCGCCTGGACGCCGTCCTGCTCACCCATCCGCACGCCGACCACATTTTTGGCCTCGACGAAACAAGGGTGTACGCCTACCGGCAGCGATGCGCAATTCCAATATACGGAAGCCGCGCGACGCTGGATGGAGTAAAAAAAACCTTCTGGTACGCCTTTGAAGACCTGCCGGAGGGTGGCGGAAGACCCAACCTGGAATTAAAGGAACTTTCCGGTCCCTTTGAAGTCGCCGGACTCAGCGTCGTACCCCTCGACGCCGACCACGGAAGTATGCGGGTTACCGGGTACAGAATTGGAGACTTCGCCTATTTCACCGACTGCAAACGCCTGCCGTCCGAGACCATCTCCGCCGTAAAGGGCGTCCATACGCTGGTTTTGAACGCCCTCCGTTTTTCTCCCGAGCATCCTACCCACATGACTGTTGGCGAGGCCCTCGCCACCGTTGATAAGGTCCGGCCAAAACGGACCTTTCTCGTTCACATGGGCCACGACCTGGAACACGAAGAACTGGCCGCAACGCTACCCGCCGGGGTCGCCCCGGCCTACGACGGTTTGACCCTTGAGTTCTAAGGAAACACAACTGCATTGGAGGTCAAATGACATCTGCTCCATTTTACGGAACAAAAAGCCTGGCGGGCAAACGAGTTTTGGTAACGGGCGCCTCTTCGGGAATTGGTGCAGCCTGCGCGAAGGCCTTTATCGACACGGGTGCTCTCGTAGCCGCCCACGCCCACCTCAACCGCGCCGCCGTGGAGGCTCTCGCAGCGGACCACGAAGGAAAAGTCTTTGCCCTTGCCTCCGATCTCTCCAAAGAAGCAGGGTGTGTTTCCGCCTGCCGTGAGGCGGTGAACCGGCTCGGAGGGCTCGACGTACTTGTCCATTCAGCCGGGATATGGACCCAGGGCGCCATCAGAAGCCTTTCGGTTGAAACCCTGGAAACGATCTTTAAAACCAACACTTTCTCTTCCTACTACCTCGCGAGAGAGGCCGCCAACGCCATGGAAAAGGGAGTCATGGTCTTTATCGGCTCCACGGCGGGTGAACGGGGAGAACCCGGCAACAGCCACTACGCGGGCAGCAAGGGAGCCATCCAGTCCATGGTCTACTCGTTGGCCCAGGAGTTGGCGCCGGAAATCAGGGTGAATATCGTTTCTCCCGGTTGGGTCAGAACGCCCATGAGCGAGGCCGCGCTCAAAAAACGCGAAGCCGCCATCACCGCCGTAGTACCCCTCAAAAGGGTCGCCGAAGCGGAAGACGTGGCCGCGGCCGTGCTCTACCTTGCCGGAGACTCCGCCCGCCACCTTACCGGCGTTGACCTCTGCTGTTCAGGAGGGGCACTGCTTCCGATACCCAGGGGTTGATGGCTTGAGAAGGGTATACTCTTTTATGAAACCGCGGTACTCCGGTACGCTTACGAAGACGGACCGGGACGGAGGAGGAGACTCAAAATGGCAAGACTGGTTGTAGTAGGCGGCGTGGCGGCGGGCATGAGTGGCGCGAGCAAAGTAAGAAGGCTCGCCCCGGATTGGGAAGTCGTGGTGCTGGAGGCTGGGGAAGACCCCTCCTACGGCGCGTGCGGCCTGCCATACTGGATAGGAGGCGTAACGCCCAGGATGGAACAGCTCTACGCCCTCGACGCCGGTGAGATAACCGCCCGGGGCATTGATCTCAGGCTCAGGCAGCGCGTTACCGGTCTTACCGAGGGACGAAAGCTCGTCCAGGTGGAAGACGTTGCTTCGGGACGCTCCTACGAGGAACCCTACGACGCCCTCCTGGTTGCCACGGGCGCGCGGGCTATGCTTCCTTCCATCAAAGATCTTGACGGAAAGAACCTTTTCACCCTTCACGACCTGGGCGACGGCAGGAGGCTCTCCCGCTTCCTGGCCGAAGAGCGACCTCGTTCGGCGCTGATCTGGGGGACGGGCTACATCGGCCTTGAAATGGCGGAGAACCTGTCGGCCAGGGGCATCTCCGTCACCATGATCAACCGCTCCTCCCGCGTATTGCGCAAGCTGGTCGAGCCCCTCAAAGCCGTCCTGATCGAAGAACTCGAAGCAAGGGGCGCGAAGGTGCTCCTGGAAACACGGGTTCTGGAGGTGATAAAGGATGGCGAACGCGTTACCGCCCTCAACACCGACCGCGGGAGGATGGGCGCCGATCTCTTCCTCGTCGCTACCGGCGTAAAACCGGCCACCGGCTTTCTGGCCGGTTCCCCCGTCCCCATGGCGGAAAACGGAGCGATACGCGTCGACGAACGTTGCGCCACCGGCGTCCACGGGGTTTGGGCCGCCGGAGACTGCTGCGAGGTGCTCCACCGAGTCACGGGACGCCCGGTTTACCTGCCCATGGGAACAACCGCCAACAAAATGGGACGCGTCGCCGGAAGCAACATAGCCGGCGAACACGCCCGTTTCCCCGGAGTGGTTGGAACCGCTATCGTGAAGGTTTTCGGGCTCGAAGCCGGAGTGACCGGACTGGGACCGAAAGAGGCTCGGAAAGCCGGGTTTGACGTTGTAGAAGCCTACGCCAAGGTCCGCAGCCGGGCCGGGTACTATCCCGGTGGCGGCGCGGTCCACGTCCACCTTACCGCCGACCGGAGGGGACGCCTGCTGGGTGGCCAGGTCGTCGGACCGGAGGGCACGAAGGGCCGGGTGGACACCCTCGCCGTCGCGGTAACCTGCGAGATCAAAATAGAAGAACTCGCCATGATGGACGTCGCCTACGCTCCCCCCTTCGCTCCGGTCTGGGATCCGCTCCTCGTCGCCGCGGGAATACTCCGGAAGAAACTTCGGGGGTAACCGAGCTTGCCACAAAAACCGAGAGTCAAGGCTATTCCCGAGCGGCAAAGGTGATTTGCTGAAAACGGTAGGTGATTTTGACAAGAAAAAGGTCGTCTCCCGGTGAAGAGGTGATGAAGGTAAGGTCGCGTCGCGGCGACATTCCCGGGCTGCCTCCACCGGTGGCGAAATCCATCGCCCCGGTCTGCCCGTGAGAGAAAACGACGTAGAGAGTGTCCCCTGGTTTGAATTCCCACCTTCCGACCAGATTCACGTTCAGGGCCGCGAGGTGAAAGTCGGGATTCCCGTTGTAGGGGTAAGGGGCGAAGGTTGAAGCGGTTTTCAGCTCCGCGAAGTCGGAGTAGTGCCCGGCGGCGTCGAAGAGCTGAGTGTAGAGATCAAGCGTGAGGTCCGGAGTAAAGACATAAGAGGCTCTGGCGGTCAGCCCTGCCTGGTTGCTGGAAAGACTGCCGAAGATCGCGTGCGCACCGACGCGACGGAGGGCGGTTCGAGACCCCTGGCCCGCTCCATCGTCGTCTCAAGAGTTTGTCGCGGCTTCAGTTTCCTTCTCCTTCTTTCGGTGTGCTCGCTGGCTGTCCGAGGAGGCTTTGCAATGTTCGAAGGATCACCGGCCGGCCATGGGGTCCGGAAAGTTATCGAGAAGGCGGGACGCGGCTTGGTCGTTTTTCCCGCAACGCCGATCTGATTGCCCGCTCGAAATCGGATTCTTTTTGGGCTCCGACGAAGGTTTTGAGAATTCTGCCGTTGCGGCCGATGAGGAATGCCATGGGGACGGCTTGAATCCCGCCATAGGACGCGGCGACGTGAGTGTTTCCGATCAGGATCGGATAGGTGATTCCGAATCGGTGTGTGAAGGGTTTCACGACCGTTGCGCCTTCTTCGTCCAACGAGACACCCACGACGGTGAACCCCTCGTCCGCGTATCGCTTTTGCAATAAAATGAGTTCGGGGATTTCCTTTTGGCACGATCTGCACCACGTTGCCCAAAAATCCAGCAGCAAGACCTTGCCTTTGAAATGCGACAGCCGCACCGTCTTACCCGATAAATCGCGTAAAGCGAATTCGGGCGCCCTTTTTCCCAACAAAGCCGGTTGGTCTCTTCCCTCTGTTCCAGGGCGCTGGTTGCACAAGACAGAGGTTAGTCCCGCGATCATCATTGCCGCCAGAAAAACGGCCGAGCGTCTCCTGGTGCCCTCGCCAAGAAATGGCAGACCTATAGATTTTTGGGCGCGCTTCACTTCCCGTCCCCGCCTTTCCGGGTCGGGAATCCTTTGTCGATCCAATCCTCCAGTAGATTGTTTGGGAGGTACAAGACCCTGATGTTTTTGAAGCCCAACCGTTCCATGGTGCGAAACGCCGGGCGGATGTTGGGGCAATCCTTCCACGGACAGCAACCACAGTAGAGAACGATCTCCTTGTCGCGCGGGAAGTTCTTTACCTCCCGTTTCAGCTTTTGAATACCTTGAGGCCTTGAGGCCGGCCCCGCGAACCGTGCTCCCGCGATGTGGCCACCCTGGTACAGAACCAGAAATCCTACGCAGAGTACGACCGGCTTCGCACCCGCGGTTCCCGAGAGGACCTTCACCAGTTCTTCGGGCTTTATGAGTTGGCCGGCCTGCCACGGGTCCGATGCCAAAGCGGGAAGCTGTACGGCAAGACAAAGCACGAACAAGAGCGTAGCCGAGAACCGGTACCATCGTGACGATTTCATGGTGTACCTCCCTCCAAGAGAAAGACCAATTATACCCGTCATGATCTATTTTGTCACCGTGCCGGGCTCGTCACCCTCGACAGCAACCCAGCACCAGAGAATTGTCTCAGGTATTTTGGTACAGGGGGGCGGAACGGGACCACGCGCTGTTTGTGGCCCGCTTTTTCGAGCGCATGGATTCCACTCGAAATATCCTCGAAAACCATCACCATCGAAAGGTCCAGCGCACCTTGAGGGCTATCTCATCCCCGCGCCAGGCCAGCGAAAAGGACGGCGATTCGGGAATGTGTACCCAATTTCGGTTCCAAACCAGATATATGTCGTTACCAGGCCGGACGATCCAGACCAGGCGTGCGTTCATGCCGAGTTGGTGCGTATCGGTGTCGTACTGGAAGTAAGCACTCAGGGAGTGGTCGGGATCCCATGCGTACAGGGCCTTGTACTGCCACACGCGGAAAACGAAGGAGCCCTGGGGCAGGTGGCCGAAGTCGTTTTCAAGGTCTAAGGTCTGCTTGAGGCGATCCGAAAGGGAGGTCAGAGTTAAAAAGCAGTCCGTCTGCGTCAGATTCCCCGAATAAAAACCGCCGAACAACGTCTGCACACCGGCCCGCCAAGGATTGGTAGTGGGAGACTGGAATTCCGCGTCGTAGCGGTTGAACCTGTACTCTCCAACGGGAATGGTTACGCCGGGCGCAATCCCGAACGGCGCTGACAGAAATTCGTACTCGGGTATGAAGTCGCACTCAAGGTGCCACCCCGTTTGGGTGACTGCGTTAAAAGGCGCCGTGAAGATCCGAAAGCTTTGAGTGCGCCCGTCCACTCCACATACCCGCGATAGACCCACCTGGAAATAGAATTGCCGTACCCACGCAAAAAGTCCTCCCTTCGGCCGTGGCTGGTAGGCCGCATAGGCCTCGTACTGGCGTGTACCGGCCCTCGGCATGAAACCGAGCGCGGGATCGAGCGCATCACCGTAAGAATTAGCCTGGACGGATATATCCCACAGGTCGTTGGGGTAATCAACCCTGAATCCCCAGCCGTCCGGGGAGCCGGCAGGAAGGTCCCCCCCGCTCCTTGCGCCCCAAGCGCCCACTTGAAAGTTCTTGCCTCCTAAGAATGTAGCGGTACGCCAGACCACGTCGAAGCCCGCCAGGTTATTTGGCGTCTTGCTGTCCGGGTTGCCGTAGGTTCCGATGAGACCCAGGCGTAGGTGGGGATCCACGTCGTAAGTCACCCGTCCGGCATAGAGGTTTGTGGCGCTTGTGTTTTGGCTGGCTCCCATCCGGGTACCCAGCAAGGCTATCCCAAAGGGGCCTACCTGGCCCAGCACCTTCAGGCCCGCGTCGAGTGGAACGATTCGGCCGTTGAAAAGTCCAATCCGCCTCGAGTAGAAAGGGATGAAGTCGGTACCTAGCCCCGAACCGAACCGGAACTGGTTGGAGCCCTCCAAAAAAAATGCTCGCTTTTCGGGGAAAAAGAGCGGGAAACGGGTGAGATTTACCGTCCTGGTGTCCACCTCCGTTTCCGCAAAGTCCGTATTGAATGTTATGGCGGTTGTCAGACTGGGTGTGAGGTTGTAGGCCACATCCAGTCCGGCTTTTCCCAGTCGGTTCCCGGGTAGGCGGCCCTCACTGGAGGTGCTTCGCCCAAGCCAGTAGGGCGTCACGGAGAGGCCGATGCCCTGGCGCAGGTCCGCAAGTCCTGAGAGAGTTCCTGCCCGGCGAAGGTCCCAAAGAGACGCGTCGTGCGATGGGTCGGCCCAGCGAAAAGTAATCCTGCCCCTCGGCACGTACCGTTCCACGTTGAAGCCCCAGGATGCCTCGCCTTGCTTGAAGTGGAGCGTCTTAGCGGGTATGACGATCTCGGCGGTCCAGCCTGTGGTGGTCCGACGCGTCCTGGCATACCAGATGCCGTCCCAGTCCAACGAGTGATTATCCGGGCCTGAAATCAGGCCGTCCGCGCGGGCGCCCGATGCGTTGACGCGGAAAAGATACCCCGTCCTGCGGTCGTTGAACGTGTCGAAAACCAGCGTAACCGTGTCGTCGCCCGACATGCCGGAATCCCTGCTAAGGCTATGGACGGCGATTCCAGACGGCGAAGGGTCGTAGCACGTTATGCCGAAATAGAGGTTGTCCTTGTCGGTAAAAATCCTGACTTCCGTATGATAGGGCGTCGCTTTTCCTGGGTAAGGGCTTTGCTGGGTCAAATCGGGGATCACTCCGGCTTCGGCCCACGCAGGTTCGGAGAGAACGCCGTTCAGATCAATCGTGCCGGTCGCCGCGCCGGCGGTCACAACAGGACGAGGAGGCCGACCGTTCGCATATAGGGACGCGGCCGCCGCCGCCAAGCAAAGTGCCAGCCCTATCCCCATCCAGTGCAACCTCCTTGCGCGGCCGACGCTGTCGAAGGCTTTTACTCTCTTGCGGATTTTGTTGGACTGGAGTTGCCCGATGAAGTGAGCCCGGAAAGAAGGGACTCCCATTCCGGCCAGACGCTCGAAGCGTTCCAAACCTTCCTGTGTCCTGTTTTCGCCAAGGAGCGTGACTACGGTGGAGAGAAGAGCGGCGCACTCATCGGCGGACCTGGTTTTCACGGCCGCCAGGAGTTCGATCGCCGCGGGATTCCTGCCGACTGCGAGCGCCGCATTGCGGATGGCGGCGCGTACGCTCCCGACCCTTTCCGCAATTATCCTCCTGAGCCCGTCCATGGCGTGAGGGTAGGAACTTTGCGCCGAGTTGTCAAGTGAAGGAGCGGACAAAGCTACCGGTTCAACCGCAAGAGAAGCCAACGTCAAAACCCTCTTCACGGGGAGGACGGAAGGAAGTGAAGGGAAGCAACGTCAAAACCTCTTTTCCCCCCACGAAGGCCTTGAAGAACATGAAGTTCAGGAAAAATGCGACGCCGACGTTCTCCGCGAGAAAGTCGGCCGCGTTCCCGTAGTCCGGGTCGGCGTAGAGAATAAAACCCGCGCGAAGCCCCCAGGTAAACGTCCCTCTGGTCCGCCGTGTACCGGTAGCGCCAGAGGCGCCAGGCGCCGTCGTCAGAATGCAACTGCCATGAACTGTAGAAAAAACCGTCTGGGGCCCTGTTGTGAGAGAGGAGAAAATCCAATGCCGCCCGCGCGTTATCCTCGAACTCGACGGTCAGGGCGTCGCTGCCGGAAAGCGCGCTGGTTCTCACCGCCCACGATCGTGGCGAGACAACGAGCGTGAAGAGCTTCAAAATCGGTCCGGCCCTTCTCTTTGAGAAGCTGTGGAAGGAAGACGGGATTCCGCTTCTCATTGAAAAGCCGTCGAAGGGACGGAAGTTCGGGTTCTCGCTGGAAAAGGGCCGTTTTCCTGACCGTGGTTCACGGGCTCTTCGCCTCAGGTTCGGACCGTGCCGTCCCGTCCCTCCCGCGGATTGATGGTTTTTTGATGATTCGGGGCTGTAAGCCCTTCCTTAAGTCATCTCCCCAATTTCGTAATGGGTGTAAAAAAAATCTGCCGACGATGGGAAGATGAGCTTTTATGGAGGGACGAATAGTGCCTTGGCCCACTTCCACTCATTCCAAGATGCGGCCCTTATACACTTAGTTTTTAGTTGTTCTCAGATTTTTTCTTCTTCGTTGGTCTTTTCTGTGGAGCGGAGGGATTTAACAGAAGCGGCAGCACCAGTGGCGGCCAGCCCATCCTGTTCATGGTGGAATGGACGAGTTCGCGAAAGTAGGGCCAGACTATGAGCGGCAGGTTAATGTCTGAAAAGGTGTGCCAAAGTTTCTTGTCCTTCCAATCCTCAAAGGTATCGCGCGGGCGGAAGCACACATTGTAAAAAGCGCGAATCCTGCCTTTGGATGACTTGTCGGCGCTGTCCAGGAAATCCAGGGAGAATTTGGCTTTGAGGACGGCTTCCTTTTCCTTTATTTCCTGCGTAACGCTTTGCTTCATTTCGAGAGCGGTCTTGTTCGGCGCGGGTGATTCCACAACGGCCTTAACGTCCAGCCTCGCAAGGCTGACGCTGGAGAGTTCTATCTGTTGAAGAAATCGGCGGTACCTCGCGGGTTCCGGTTTAACAGTGATCTTGGCGCTCATGCCACGTCCTCTTTCGGTGTCTTATAGATATCCAACGTGTCAATGTTGGCGTATCCACCGCCCGGCTTTCCACCCGCCTCCTTTGCCCAAATTAAGTCGGGGGGTGGCGACGAGAGCAGCGTCTCTCTCAGGAATTCGTCAAAAGAGGCATGGGCGGCGTCCGATTCCACCGACAGGCGTTCAATCTCATTCTTGATACGCCGATATGCGTTGTTCCCGCTAAGCAGGGAAACGATATAGAGGTTGAGGCTTACGCCTTCTCGCCGTGCCGACGTAGCCAGTTGCCGATGCAGGCTTTTCGACATCCTGAGCAAAACCTTGCCGCTAAATCGATCCTCAGAGGAAGGCAGCGGAATATTCATCCCGCTTTCCCAGGCTGCCTCCAGCCAAAGAGACTTGGCTTCAAGGATATTGCTCATGGTTTCTTCAAGAGTCTCTCCCTGGGTCATACACCCGGACAAATCTTCGATGACCGCCACGTAGCCCCCCTCCGGGGCCTCATGAAAGGTCACCGGATAGTGGAGCTTGAGGTAATGCTCCAGTGGTTTCGCCTCAGCCTTTTCAACTTTCATTTTCGGCCTCCAATTCCAGCAGCTTGAGCAGCTCCTGGAGGTAAACCCGCTTGACCCTGTGTCCCTGAACGGTTGGCACTGAAATCACCTGGTCCGTCTCCATCTTCGTGAAAACCCGATGTCCACCCTTCCCCTTACTAAGTTTAAACCCCTTATAAAGCAGCAGTCGTTCCACATTCTTGAAATCCATGTCCGTGGGGCGTGTGAGTATTTTTTTTATCAGCTTTTCTATTCCACTCATTCCGCCTCCGTCATAGTGATACTACTTGTGATATCACTTTGTCAAGCGCAAGGCCCTTCGGCGTTCTTATCGAGCGCAACAGGTAACTACCCGGGAATTCCGGAATTCAGAACCGTCGAGGACCGGCTTTTTTCTTGTCACACGGAGGGCGCCCACGCGACTTGGCGGCGTTAATTACGGTGCACGTGGGGCAGGAACACACCCCGGCGCGGAAATTATTTTCGATTGCCTCCTTGGGGCAATTTTCTATACATGCCCCGCACGCTTGGCATGCGTCGATATTCACGACCAAAGATTTCATCGTTTCAGGATTCATCTCAAAGACATTGACCGGGCAAACGGTTTGACAGAGCCCGCAGCCTATGCATCGTTCGGGATTGACTTCGACGTACGTATTTCTGACACCCAGGATCAATTCCTTCACGTCCGCCCGCCACAGGGGTGACCAACTGGGCATATCATAGCCCAGGTAAGTCGAGAGCAGGATGATCCATCCCGCCCACCCCAAGGTTTCCCACGGCCCCATCGTCCAGGCGGTTTGCGAGAGAAAAACGAATCCGGCCGAGACGAGCAGACCGAGCGAAAAGCCTTTTTGGACCCCGGGCCTGCCCGGCAGCCGGAAAACCAGTACGCTGTCGAGTACGGCAAGAAGGAACAGCAAGGGGATCGACTTCCACCACAGGCCGCTTACCCAGAGGGACACGAAGAGCATGGGAAGGATGAAAAACAGGAGCGAGTTGAAACCAAGGTTGGTTCCCATGACGAAACGGTCGCCAAGGGGGAAGCCGATCCGGCGGTATGCCCGTTCAGGCGACTCTCCACCACGTTCCAGGTAGGCGGCCAGGTGCTTGATGTCCACGGGACCAAAGCGTGGCTCCCAATCCGTGCGCTCTTTCAAGGCCCGGATGTTTACTCCGACCGCTGAGAGCTGCGGGAGAATGAGGGCCCGATGGTCGACGAGGTTTTTGATTCCGCTGGTCTTGATAATCGAGACGACGGTATCAGTGGAAAAATGGCCTCCGCCCGCCGCGCACCATACGTTGATGCCTTTCGTCGGAGCCACCAGCAACCACGCGACGATGCCGTCGCGCTCCAGCGTCCGGACGACCTTGCGCACCGTCAATTCGAAGTTACAGGTCACCAGGACGGGAGATGAGCGGTCGGGATTTCCCACCCGGCGGAGCCCCGGCCTGGTTGGGAACGGAAAAAGACGACCGAAAAGAAACCACGTGTCTTTCAGCAGGTTCCACATCACGCTTTCTCCGCCACAACGAGAACCAGCGTGCCGAGCAGATATTTTTTTCGACTAACGATTCGGAACCCCGTTCGCTCAAGTCGTTCTTCAATGTTTTTGATCGCATGCGTCGTGTTTTGGGTGAGCAGAAAAGTCACCGCGGCCAGGGGCCAGCGAACCAGGCGCCCAAGAACCCGTGACCACCACCGGCACGCAGGCACTTCATCGGCCACAACCACTTTACCGCCCGCCTTGAGCAGTCCGGACGACGCACGGAGTACGAGGTCAAGCTCGTCTTCCGTTAGTTCGCTGAAGGATAGCATCGCCACGATGCGGTCGAATCGATTCCTTCCCAGCTTACCGATTTCCGTCGCCGTCATGTGGATGAACCCGGCCTCCGGCGCGTTCCCGCGGGCCGCAAACAGCATGGCGTCCGAGATGTCTATCCCCACGACGTGAGCGCCGCGTGCGGCCATCAACGCAGCGAGAGTTCCCGTTCCGCAGCCGATTTCCAGGACGTCGTGGCCGGGCTCGATCCAGGCGGAAGCTATCTCCCGCTTTATCCGGTCCACACGGCCGAGGGTGAGGATGCGCATTCCGCGGTCGTACTTGGCAGGGGTCTGTTCCAGTATTTTCATGTACACCATCGTAGACATCACTCGAGCCTCGTCTTCGGCGTTCGTTTGAGCATCCACGTGTAGCCGGCGACGATGGAAAGCAGCGTCAACCCGAACGTCAGCGGCTTGGTCACCCCGAGGAACTTCGGCCCGAGGAGCCCCAGGTAGACGGGGAGCATGGGGGAGCCGCAACAACCGGTAAAGAAGCAGACCCCGGCCCACAGCAGGCCGCCGAGAGCGACGCCTCCCGCGGATGCGGCCAGGCTCTCACGGCGCATCTTGATCGCCCTGGCGAAGTAGAAAGCGGAAAAAGCCCCGGCAAGTCCGTACGACAAACCCAACCAGTACTCGCCTGAAGCAATGTAGCGATCCAGTCGCGACTCCCTGGGTTGTTCGAACTCGTAAGCAGCCCACGCCCCGTTGCCGTTTGATACGGAAACACTACGCGTGGCGTACAGGAAATGACCCGCTAGAATCGCAAGGAAGATGAACCCCGTCATCCACTTCACTTCACGACCTTCACGCGTTTCGCTTCCATAATCAATCCCTTTTTGCTTCGAACCACCCGCCCGGTGATTTCAACCGTGGTTCCGGGGCCGGGTAGGTCGCCATTGAACGTGACTGGGATGGTGTCGGCGGCACACGTTACCGTCCCGCACGATTCAAACTCCCGGGAATCCACCACGGCGAACACCCCACCGGTTTTTCTCACGCCCGAAACCACACCGCGCAGCACGAACTCACCTCGGAAGTCTTCCGGGCTTTTCGCAAGCTCGTTCACCTGAACGACTCTTGATGACTTGTCCGACCGTGCGGCAACAACGGTACCCTTGGCAACCGGGTGATCATTGCGTGTGAACGAGTATGTAATCCCCGCAACAACGACAACACCGGCCAGTACCACGGCGATAATCCCCGGTTTCATCTTCCGCCCCTTTCCCGCACCCGGGCTTCGGCGTCCTCGGTGAGGCACCAGGCGCTGTCCAGCAGCTTGACCACGCACGGGTCGATGACGCGGTAGATAATCTGGTTTCCGTCCCGGCGGGACTCGATTATGCCGCTGAACGTCAACCGCTGAAGCTGGTTCGATACCGCCGTGGGTTTCATGCCCAGCGTCTTCGACAGATTCGATACGCAGATCTCTTCGGCCAGGAAGAGGGCATGCAATATCCGAAGCCTCGTGCTGTTGGCGAGTATCTTGAAGGTCCGTTCAAGGGACGCGGCATGATCTTCCGTAAGCATGGGGCGACTCTTGAGGTCGGGTTTTGCGGGACAACACGGTTCTACCTTTTCCAAATTCATGTTCACCCTCCAACACCATTATTCCAATATATCGTGGAATAATGGTATTGTCAAGAGGTTATTGATATCCCTGAATGCGCGATGGGTCCGGACGGGGGTAACAAGGCGGAGCCCGTAGCCGAAACCATGCGAGGGGCGCCGCTGCCGGGATGAGACCGCCTGTTCACGCCAGGGGTCATGATCGTGGAGGGAAAAGATAAGCGTCGTACTTGCTGCGCCCGGCATCGCCGGGATTCGGCCCGGCGACGGTTCCCGGCGCATCGTTCTCATAACCGGAGCATGAGGCAACCGGCAGGGGGACAAAGAAAGCCTTCAACCTTGGGAAGAGGGCGAACGGGACGGCCGGATGAAGCGCGTAAGGCGCCTGCGACCGTGAACGGCCCTCGCTTTGGGGCGTCTATTTTCGCTTGCCGGTTGCTACTTTGGAAGAATACCCGGCGTCTGCGATGGCCTTGGTAAGCCGACTGATCGTGACCTTTGCCGGATCGTAAACCACGACCGCCAGCGGTGGTTTGTACGTCACCGTGGCCTTCTCGACGCCGGGCACGGCTTCGAGGGCCTTGCGCACGGTGATGGGGCAGACGGCGCAGTGCATGCCGGAAACCTTCAGCACGACGGTTTTGGGTGCGGCCGGCTTGGCCGCCGTGGCGGCAAGGGCGCTGAGTCCGATCACGGCGATGAATAAAATAAACATCTTGGTCATGGAACGCATGAAGCACCTCCTTTTATTTAGCGAACAACACAATCAGGTACGGCGATACGATCATCAGGATGGTAAAGAGCGCGCCGACCCACAGCATGACAAGGTTAAAGCGCCGGCGGGCGGGCGTCACGACGGCACAGGCGGAATCCTTTTCGCAGCGGGCATCGGCGTTGGGCTTCGGTTTCCGGTAGGCCTTCCAGAAAGCGTACCCCAGAAAAGTCGCCGCGACCAGGATGAAGATGAGCCTGAAGGGTTCAAGGACTTTAAGTGTACTCAACCACCCTCCGCCCAGACCCAGAAGGATCGCAGCCAGCGGAATGGTGCAGCACGCCGAGGCGCCCAGCCCGGCCAGAACGGCGCCGGTTATGGCGAGGACGCTTTTGCCTTTTCCTTCGTGTACTTGGGTTTTCATCGTGCTCCTCCTATCGTGAGAGGGTTTTCGCCCGTCAGCTCGCGCAGCAACTCAGTTGATTCACGTCCTTTCCAAATGCGATGGCGGCGAGTTTGATCGCCTCGGATTGGGTCAGGTAGGGATGGAATGCGGCGGCCAGTTCGGAAGCACCGATGGCGTGCCGGATGGCGAGGGCTGCTTCCATGACCTGCTCGCCACCCTCAGGGGCCAGGATACGGGCGCCTACCAACCGGTCGGTCCCACGTTCCTTCAACAGTTTGATGAAGCCCCGCGTGTCCCGGGCGGCCAGGGCGCGCGGAACGTGCTCCATCGAAAGTCGCGAGACTTCCACGTCAAGGCCGGCCGTGGCCGCATCCTTTTCGTTGAGACCGACGCCGGCCACCTGTGGATCGGTGAAAATGACCCAGGGGAGTGGATTGTAGTCTCGAGAAGAACGGTTGCCGGTAAGGGCGTTTTCCGCGGCCAACTTCCCTTCGTAGGCCGCCGTGTAGACGAAAGCCGGCGTTCCGACTACGTCGCCGGCGGCATAGACGCCTGGGAGGGAGGTTTGCAGCCATTCGTCCACCTCTATCCGTCCGTTTTTCCCCAGGCGAACCCCCGTCCCGGCGAGGCCGATCCCGCCCGTGGCGGGTCTGCGCCCCGTGGCGCAGAGGATCTTCTCCGCCTCGAAGGCGCGCTCCTCACCCGCGATGACGCAGGTCACCCGTACGCCGCCACGTATCGTGGCCGCCGCGAGAGAAGAAACACCCGTTTTCACGACCAAGCCCTCGTGGCGGAGGTAGCCCGCCAGCGCTTCGGTGAGGTCGTCGTCCTCCGTGGGTAGGAGATGTTCGCTCCGCTGTAGAATCGTCACGCGGCTTCCAAGGCGGGAAAACATCTGGGCGCACTCCAGGGCGACGTACCGCCCCCCCAGCACCACGAGAGATTCCGGCAGGCAATTGAGTTCGAAGGCCGAGGTGCTGGTGAGCGGAGAAACCTCCTTCAAACCGGGAATGGGGGGAAACCACGGACCGGATCCCGTGGCCACGATAATCTTCGACGCCTTGAGGAGCATGCCCTCAACCCGAACGGCGTTCGGGGTCGCAAGCACGCCGCGGCCCTCCACGAATTCGACGGTGGGGTAAGCCCCGATGACGTCGGCGTACTTGGCTTTGCGGAGAGAGTCGACCAGTTCGCCCTTCTGGGCAACGACGTCGCCGAAGTTCACCACCCTTGAGGAACTTTCTATTCCCCGAAAGACATTGTTGTTCGCTTTGTGGTGGGCATCCGCCGCGCGGATGAGCGCCTGGGAAGGCACGCAGCCCACGTTCACGCACGTGCCGCCCATTGGTAGCCCGTCGTTTACCATCGTAACGGTAGCGCCGAGTTCGGCCGCCCGGATCGCCGCGGCGAAGGCCGCCGAGCCGCCTCCAATGATAACGAGGTCGCGTTCACCAGGTTTTTTGCTCTCTTGGCTCACTTGACAGCAGTCGCTCATGCTATGCCTCCCGGTAATTAGTCTCTTGAAGAACGACCCCCGTTACAACCGCCCTTCGCCCACGTCGCCGCCCACTGCCTGGCAGAAAATCCACAAGCGCGGCCGCTCCGGCGGCCATCCAACGCGGCGACGCGATTCGGACGCACGCCTCAGGAAATCGGTTGCCCCAGGCCGGCCGCGCGCATTGCGGCCTCGTCGAGCCCTCCGGTGCAGCATTCCGCAAGCCGCCCGTTAACGACCACGGCCGGAACCGAACGGACTCCCAGGTTCCGGGCCCGCTCCGCCACGCCCGGATCCTTCATGTCCAGAACCTTAACCTCGCAGGATGAACAGGCCAGCCGCTTGACCAGGTCAATCGCTTCCACGCACGCCGGGCAACCGGCGCTCAAGATTTCGATACGTCTCTTCGTGTTCATGGCGTAACCTCCTTTTCGAGAAAACCCAGAATCGGGCACGTGCTCAGGGGACCGTCCCCCGCACACCGTGATGCGAGCTTCTCCAGTGCCGAATGGATATCGCGAAGGGCTTTGATTTTTTCCCCGACCATACGAATCTTGGCCTCGGCCCGCGCTCTGACCTCGGCACAGCTTGTCGAAGAGTCCATTCTCAGAGCGAGCAGGTCGGCGATCTCATTTAGCGTGAATCCCAAAGTTTTTCCTCGTTTGATGAATTGAATCCTCCGGATGGCCTCGGCGGGATAACGGCGGTATGACCGCCATGGTTTTTCGGGACGCGGAACCAACCCTTTCCGCTCGTAAAATCGCACGGTCTCAACCCCGACACCGGCTCCCTTCGCAAGCTGTCCAATCGTCAAGCCTTCCATCAAAACCTCCACCAAAAGAGAATATAGAGCCCGTACTATGGTACGGAGTCAAGGGGGCGGCGATAAGCCGACACAAGGGGGGGGTGCTTCCTGCCGTACGAAACTTTTCGAAAACCGGTTCAGCGCTTCAAGGTTTCGAGTACCTCCGCCAATTCCTCACGGGAAATTTCGCCGCGTGCGTACCGGCGGCGTGCGATTTCGGCCGGTGTGTCCCTGCCGTCCCGCCGGGCCTGGGATCCGCAGAAGAGCCCTCCTCCCCGGAAGAGCAAGATGAGTATAACGGCCATAAACACCAAACCGAAGAATGGAAAAATCCAGAACCCGCCCATGAAACCTCCGAAAAAGGGAGAACACCACACTGTATTAAACTCCTTTCGTCTCTACCGGCGAGACCCGCAAGTGGACCTTTCCCTCGCGTGCCAAGCCCGTAACGAGGAAAGCCACCGAGCCCACACCCAGGTGGAGACTCTCGGCCAAGTCCTCGATCCGCGCTTCGTTACCCATCTCGGAGAGGTGTGAAAGGAGTTCTTCCTTGACCTGCGCGGCCCAGTCGTCAAAGAGCGCGCGGAGTTCGGGTGTCGCCCACGTCGCCTGCTCCGAGGCGCGGACCACCGATTCGGTCATCATCCGGCACATCTGCATGGGCTTCATGCCGCCGTCCTGCATCTGCCCCATCATCTTTTGCATCATGCCCATGGGATTAAACCCACCGGGCTCTTTCTGGTCGTTCATCGTGCACCTCCATTTTTTACGTCGTCATCCACTTTCACTTTTCTTAACGAACCGCCCCATGCGGTCACATGTTCGAGCAAGCCACGGATTTCGTTCCCGGCGAGCGAGTAATATACGAATGGGCCTCGGCGGTCGCTCGCCACGATGCCGGCAGCGCGTAGGATTTTAAGGTGGTGCGAGACAAGGCTCTGCCCGAGCCCGGTCCGGCGTACCAGCTCCCCCACGTGCCGCGGCTCATGAAGGAGTTCGCCGACGATTTTAAGCCGGGAGGGTTCCGCCAGGGCTTTGAATATGGGCGCTAATCTCTCCATATCTACCTCCATTCATATGTATAGACCTTGATGTAACCTTTGTCAAGGGGTGGGCGCAACCTGAATCCGCCACCTAACCGAGGACCGAGAGTGGCGGGGCTCAGGGTGACTCTTCCAATGGTACACCGAGACCGTCGGCGAGTCTGTTGACAAAGTTGAAATAGGCAACAACGAGGGTGAGGTCCAGGATGGCGCGATCGTCCTGGCTCAGGCGGGCACGCAGACAGGCCGCGTTGCAACGCGACGCGGCAGGCAGACGGGAATGACGAAGGATTGGTCCCTGGATTCCCGCTTTCGCGGGAATGACGAAGGAGGGTGCGGGAACGACGACTGTTCCCCCGTCATTCCGGCAAGCGAAGCGCGTCCGGAATCGGACGGTTGGACCCCGGACCAACCGGCAGGGGGACATCATCCGCGGGAGCGGCATCCTGCCGCGAACCTCCATCAACCAATTCGGGGCTGTAAGCCCCTCCTACGGGATCGGCCCATTGCGGGATGTCGGCGTTGGGTTCCGGACAAGCTGAAATCCTGGCAAGCGAAGCGAGACCAGGACCTGGAATGACG
>CAZIBS010000017.1:0-28490 GCA_964537405.1 uncultured Thermoanaerobaculia bacterium
GCCCATCCATACCATCGGCCACCATCAACACAACTCTTGCCCTGAGAACATTTCGCATCTGTGAACATTTCGATCGAACGCTTGCTTCCAATTTGGCCTTCTGTTCCTTGTTTAAAACCACCTTCGTACCGGTTCTCATTATCGCCTCCCTTCTTAAGGAGACAGGTTAGCATACAATGTAACACATTACAGGCTAATACTGTTCCAGTTCACTAGGAGGGGCTTACAGCCCCGAATGATCCAAACCAACCATCAATCAGGGGGGACGGGACGGGACGGTCAGACCCGAAGACGCAGAGCCTGTGAGGACGGTCGGGAAGATCGCCCGCTCAACCGGGAACCCGAACTTGCGTCCATCGGGAAACCGTCCCGGTAGGTCCGGAAGACCGTCTTCCTTCCCAAAACGGAAGTCCCTTCTACCTGACCCTCCGCGTCGGTTTTGTAACCACCCGGTAGAGCCAGTAGACCACTCCAAGCATGACGATAAGGCCGGGCCATCCACCCATGGGAGGTTTGGAAAAGACGGCCATGAAGTCGCCCTTGAAGAAGGGCCAGACACTCGCGAGGGTTATGGGTACGGCCAGTGCGATACCGATCAGCGCCTCGCCGGTGATGAGGCCTGAAGCGAAGAGAAGACCGTTTCGATCGCCTTTAGCGGTGGCATCTTTAAGTCTGGACAGGATGTCTTTAGACGCGTTCTTCGCGGTTCTCTTCCTCATTTTGGTCGCCGCGAAAGCGATCAACCCGCCGGCGAGTATGGGGGTCGAGAGGGAAAAGGGAAGATAGATACCCACCGCTACGGCAAGGACCGGCGCCCTGAAATTGCTGCCTTTAGCCTTGAGATACAGGTCGAAACAGATTATAGCCACGGCGATCAGGCCGCCTATGCTTACCATCGTCCAGGGCAGCCCGCCGTGGAAGACTCCCTTTGCCACCGCGGCCATCAGCGTGGCCTGCGGCGCCGGCAGGGGGGTCGGGTGGGCATTCAACCAGGCCGGCGTCGCGTTAAAGGGTACGCCCACGCCATACTTGATGTTCAAGAGGTGCAGTATCGGGGCCAGGACAAAAGAGGCGGTGATAACGCCTACGATGAGCATTAACTCTTGTTTCCATGGGGTAGCACCCAGGATGTACCCGGCCTTCAAGTCCTGGAGGTTGTCTCCCGATATGGCCGCCGCCACGCAGACGACGGCGCCTATGAGAATTGCCGCGGCCGGACCGGCCACGCTGCCGTGGCCGAGGAAGAGCAACAGAACCAGGGCCGCGAAGAGAATGGTAGCAATGGTCACGCCGGATATGGGGTTGTTGGAGGAGCCGACGAGACCTGCCATGTAACCAGCCACAGCCGCGAAGAGAAAGCCTGCTACGAGCATAATTACGGCCATGACTATGCTTACCACGAGGCTCTTCACGACCATGTGGTAAACGAAGAAAAGGGGTATTACCGCCAGGATGGAGAAAACTATAACCCAAATCATGGGGATGTCTTTGTCTGTTCTCCGCGTGGCTACCCCGCTCTTTTCTTCCTTCAGCGCCCTGAGTCCGCTGGCGACTCCCGTGAGAAGCTGGCCCCTGAGCTGGATAAGCGCCCACAGGCCGCCCACGCACATGGCGCCCACGCCCAGGTAACGTATCTGGTTACTCCATATAGCCGTTGCTGCATCCACCGCCCCGTGGGTTCCGGGGGGGAGACCGTGCACGGCGGCGTAAATTGGAATGGCTATCCACCAGGAAATGGCGCCGCCGACGAAGACGAGGACGGCGATATTCAACCCCACGATGTAACCAACGCCCAGCAAGGCGGGAGAGAGATCAGCCCCGAAGTAGGCGATGCTCCTTCCCACCCGGGTTCCCACTTCGAAAACCCCCGCCCATAGTTTCAGCCCACCCTCCTGACACATCTTTAAAAAACCGCCCGCCAGCGAGGCGATTATCATGATTAGAAGCGCGCTCTTGTCCTCCGAGGCGTGGCCCGCCCTGAGCACCTCCGCCGTTGCTATCCCCTCCGGGAACTTGATCTCGTTCCTGGCCTCCACCACCAGCGCACGCCTCAGCGGAACCGAGAAGAGGACCCCGATCGTGCCGCCCAGGGCCGTTATCATCAACGTCTGCCAGTAGTCGTAGTGGCTCCAGTATCCCAGAATAACGAGCCCGGGAATCGTGAAAACTACGCCGGCCGCAACCGCTTCTCCGGCGGATGCCGCGGTTTGAACGATGTTGTTCTCCAGGATGTTGTTTTTCTTAAAGAGCGAGAAAATTGCCATGGAAATGACGGCGGCTGGAATGGTGGCCGAAACGGTCATTCCGGCGAAGAGTCCCAGGTAGGCGTTGGCGCCCGCGAGGACCACCGCCAGAAGTATGGCCAGGATAATGCCCTTGAAGGTGATTTCCGGGAGGTGCGTCCCCGACGGTATCAGGGGACTGAAATCATCTTGTTGGTGGTTGCCGTTTTTTCCCATGTCTTCCCTCCTTTTCTTCGTTGTGTGCCGATGTTATATGGTTTCCGTCCGGGAACAGCCCTTGCCCGCAATCCAGCCGACTTGTTTGTGCAATGTACCAATGTACGCCTTCGCGCAGCCCTTTGCTCTCCTTAACCTTGCGAAAAACTCCTGGTTTCCGGATCGGAAATTTCGCTTGTTATCATCCGGATTTCCGGATAGATACTATATGACCAAATCCGGCACGCAGCCGTGAACTACCGCCAGAATTGCCACCAGTGATTCTTCCGCTTCTCGTTCTGCTTGGGCGGGATGAGCGGCGCTTCAAAGGCGGGGTTCTTTCGGCCTATCCTCTTCCAGAATTGCCACCAATGTTTTTTTACGGTCGCCGGGATCTTTACCTCTTCGCGCCGGTCAATCTTCTCGATATCTTTCCGGGCGCTCTTTGCCAGTTTGGTTCCCGGCACCTCGGTTGTAATGAGCTTGAAGTAGAGAAGAGCTTCCCTGTTCCGGCCGCCTGCGCTGAGAGCCTCGGCCAGGCGGTGCTGAACGAGGGGAATATTCCAGTAGTGGGGGTACTTTTTGAGGACTCCGCGGTACCTTGCGATGGCGCCCTTGGGATGGCCATCCTTGAGATACCAATCTCCCACCTTTATTTCATGAGCCGCGAGGACGTTCCGCACGGCTTTTATTTCCACTTGCGCCTTTTTACTGTACGAACTCTTCGGGTAGTTGTCGACAACCGCCCTGAAAGCCCTGAGAGCCGAGGTGGCCGGCGTTATATCCCGGTCGGGCGTGTTAATCTCCCCAAAGTAGGCGTGACCTATCTGATACTGGCAGTAAGCAGCCCTGGGATGGGTGGGATGGAAGGCGAGGAAAGACCGGTAGCGGCTTATGGCCTCGGCGTAAGCATCAATCGTGTGGTCGGCCATGTAGCTATCTGCTATTGCTATTGTCGCCTTGTTCTTGTATTTGCCCGCATCCTCCCTGAGCACTATCTGGTCAAAATACTTCCTTGCGGTCGCTTCCTTATGCTTCTGCATGGCCTTCCGGCCCTTTGCGTACAGCGTGGCTACCGGTACGATCTCCATGGGGGCTGATGACTTCGGGCGCCGGTGGTGACACGCCGGAAGGATGGCCAAAAGCAGCACCATCCCCGTTGCGGTAAGCAGTCTACGGCTCTTCACTACCATCTCCTATGATGGATAACAACTCCGGCGGAAGGCGCTTCGGCCTTCCATCCGGACCCGTAACGGCGTGTTCGCTTCGACAGGAACTAAGAAGCAGACCGTCGGGTTCGCGGGCGATCTTATATTCGAATTTGAAACGGACCCCATTGCTTTCGAGCAAGCGTGCGGTCAGCCTCAGCTCGTCATCGTAACGGGCGGGAGCAAAATACCTTATCGACAGGGAGAGAACGGGCATGCGGTAACCTTGTTCCTCCAGCGCGCGATAGGACACGCCGTGGGAACGCAGGTACTCGGTGCGGGCCACTTCCATCCAGGCCAGGAAGGCGGAGTGGTGGGCCACACCCATTTGGTCCGTCTCCACGTAGCGAACCCGCAGCCTGGAAATCGTTTCACCCATCCAACAACTCCTTGAGGCGCCTGGCCGCGAGGGCGGGCGCTCCGGACCCGAAAACGGCGGATCCGGCCACGAACCAATCCGCCCCGGCGGACAGCAGGCCGGGAAGCGTTTCGGAGGAGACCCCACCGTCCACTTCGATCGCCGCCGAAAGGCCGCGTTTAACGATAATGGTTTTGGTCTTTTCGATCTTCCGGAGCACAAGGGGCAAAAAACTCTGGCCTCCGAAACCGGGATTGACGCTCATTAACAAGACGAAGTCCAATTCTTCCAGGATCCACTCCAGTGTTTCGCTCCCAGTGGCCGGATTCAGGGCAACTCCGGCTTTCATCCCCAATTCCTTTATGCGGTGCACCGTTCTATTAAGGTGGGGACAGACCTCCTGGTGCACGGAGAGGCATGCCGCGCCCGCTGAAGCGAAGGATTCAAGAAAAAGGTCCGGCGCCTCTATCATAAGGTGCGCGTCAATCGGCAACCGGGTAGCGGCCGACAGCCTTTTGATTACCGGCGGACCTATGGTTATGTTGGGTACGAAATGGCCGTCCATGACGTCGGCGTGGAGCAGCCCGCTGTAGGGTTCCACGAAGGCTATCTCTTCCGCGAGGCGGGTAAAGTCAGCCGAGAGAATGCTGGGAGCGATGAGCTTCGTAACGGCGTTCGTCATGGTTGGTTCACCGTGAGTTGGACCGGCGTAGTTCTTTCCAGGGGCGAGCCCTGCCGCGGCGATTGGGCCACGATCTCCCCGGGAAAACGGCCCTGCTCCCGGACGGCGCGGGCCGGACCGGTAGTGATGCCGTACTCCCTGAATGCCCTCCTGACTTTCGTGTAATCCATCCCGGTGAGTCCGGGCATTACGAATACCGGGAATACCGGCCCCGCGTCTACGAGCAGAGAGAGTTCCGAGTCTTTTGGAACGATGGTCGATGCGGGAGGATACTGGGCAATAACCGTTGGAAACAGGGCGGAGCGATGGGTGAAGGAAACCCCCTTAAGTTGGAGTTCCGCCCGTTGTATGCCAAGCCGCGCCTCTTCCATGCGCATGCCAACGAAGGCCGGCGCCTTCAGTTTCTCCACTCCCTTGCTGAGCACGACCGAGAGGACCATGCCGTTGCGGATGGACATCCCCGGTCTTGGCCTCTGTTCGACAACCCTGCCCTTATCAATGTGCAAATCGTAGCGGTAATTCACGATCCTGAAGGTCATGCGCGCCCTCCTCGCCTGCCCCTTCGCTTCCCGGAGCGTCAGCTCCAGGACTCGGGGGACGGTCGTCGCGGAACCGGCGAAGGTGATACGGATGAAGAGATAGGCACCGGCGCCGATTCCCAGTGCGAAAGCAGATAAATAGACCAGTAGTCGCAATAGGCGCAATTCACTCTCCGAGGAGGCAGTTTACCACAAACGGACCCATCCGGTGGAAGGCGGCCTCCACGACCAATCCCTTGACCCGAATCCCTAAAGTCCGCGATTGAAATCCTTTACCATCCGCCTGCTTTCGGATATACTCCCTCGCTGGAGAAGAGCTATGTGGTTCCGAAAGACGCAAAAACCGGAAGTTTCCAAGAATGAGGAGCAACAGGTAAAAGTACCCGCAGGCCTCTGGACTAAGTGTCCCTCCTGCAACCAGATCATGATCTCCCAGGTCGTCGAGGAGAGCAACAAGGTCTGTCCTAAGTGCAACTACTACTTCAGGATTTCGGCAAGGGAGCGCATTGCGAGCCTCTTCGACGATGGCAAATATGAGGAGTTCGACGACAAGCTGGCCCCGGTTGACAGCCTGAAATTTAAGGACATCAAGCGCTACTCGGAGAGGATAACCAAGTACCAGAAGACGGTTGGGCTGAAAGACGCGGTTATCAACGCCCGTGGAACGCTGGGGGGAATCTCCGTTGTCATCTCCTGCATGGAGTATGCCTTCATGGGAGGTTCCATGGGAAGCGTCGTCGGCGAGAAGATCACCAGGGCGGCCGAAGAGGCTCTGAACAAACGCACCGCGCTGATCGTAGTTTCCTGCTCCGGTGGAGCCCGAATGCAGGAATCCGTGCAGTCTTTGATGCAAATGGCCAAGATCTCGGCCGCGCTGGGGCGCCTACACCAAGCCTCAATACCGTTTATCTCCGTGTTGACGGATCCGACCACGGGCGGCGTAACCGCCTCTTTCGCCATGCTGGGAGACGTAAACATCGCCGAGCCCAGGGCGCTCATCGGCTTCGCGGGACCCAGGGTAATCGAGCAGACCATTCGGCAGAAAGTCCCCGAGGGTTTTCAACGCTCTGAATTCCTTCTCGAAAAAGGTTTCCTTGACATGGTCGTGGAGCGGAACAAGTTGCGCCCCACCCTTATTAACCTACTCGCTATTATGACTAAGGGCGTGCCACCTGAATGGACTACGCCGAAGCGTTAACCTACCTTGACTCCCTCATCGGAGCTGGAATAAAGACCGGACTGGCCCGAACCAAGCGCCTGGCCGCCGAGTTGGGCGATCCGCAGAAAACCTTTCCGAGCCTGCTGATCGCGGGAACCAACGGGAAGGGCTCCACCGCCGCCTTCCTTGAAAGCATACTCAGGCAGGCCGGTTTTCGTTGCGGCCTATTCACCTCTCCTCACCTGGTTGACGTCAGGGAAAGGATACGAATAGGCGAATATCCCATCGAGCGAGGGGACTTCGCGTACGCTCTTAACCGCGTATGCACGGCTGTCCGGCGCTCCGGTGAAGAAGGCCATCCCACCTACTTTGAAAGCCTTACCCTTGCGGCCTTTGACTACTTCGCCCGCCGGAAGGTCGACCTGGCCGTCCTCGAAGTAGGCCTGGGCGGCAGATTGGATTGCACGAACATCGTGACTCCCATACTTTCCGTTGTCACCAGGATCGGCCTCGACCACGAGGAGTGGCTGGGGCGGGATTTGGTTTCCATAGCGCGCGAGAAGGCCGGTATTTTCCGCAAGGGCGCCGTTGCCGTCACCGCCGCGGGACGGGAGGAGGTAACGAAATTGTTGGAAGGAGAAGCCGCCGGAGTCGGCGCCAGGCTCATTCGAGGAGAAGAGAGGCTGGAATTGGAATCCAGGAACTGGTGTTTCTCGTGGAGAGAGCGCTCCATCATTCTACCCTATCCCCCTCTTCCCGGTCGTCACCAGATTGACAACGCTTCACTAGCCGTTAGGTGCGCCTGGTCGCTTGATAAACTGGGATGGACAATCCCGGACGAAGCCATAAGCAGTGGAATTGCCCGGGTCCAATGGCCCGGGAGGTTGGAACTGGTGGGAAGTTCCCCCGACACCTACCTGGACGGCGCCCATAATCCCGACGGCTGCCGGGCGTTGGCCGCCTTTGTTGCCTCGCTTTCACACCGGAGAAAAGCTCTCGTCTTCGCGGCCATGCGCGACAAGCGCGTGGAGCGGATGATACCGCGCATCCTTCCCGAGTTCGGCGCCGCATGGTTTACATCGGTCCCCATGGAACGGTGCGCTTCGCCGGGCGAGCTTTCGTCCCTCCCCGGCAACCATGGCGTGCGGGTTGAGGTTGATCCCCTAAAGGCTTTGGAAGATGCGCGATCGTGGGCCGGCCCCGGTGGCCTCGTCGTTGCCGCGGGTAGTCTCTATCTGGTGGGTTTTATCAGGAAAGCGTTGATACCACCACGTAACGGTCCCGAGCTGGATTCCGGTTCGGGGCGCTAGTTTTCCAGCGACAGGTGCCGGCGCAGCGTGGAGCGAAGAAGAACGGGGCGTCGGACCGTTATCAACCCGCCCAGGAAGAGCACGAGCGCCCTGACGCATTCGAGGTCGTCAGTGGTAAAACTTATAATGGTGTTTTTTCCCAGCCATTCAACCTCCTGTTCCCCGGCAAGCACCAGGTTGCGCGTCCAGGCGGGCGATCCCGGAAAACACAGCTCCACTTTGTAGAGCGTTCCGGCATCTATCCATCCTTCCCCATACTTGAGCTTCTCGGTGCTTAGCATCGGGTCGAAAAAGAACTCCGGAATCGCCTCCGCCGCCGTGATAGACCGTAAAGGATAGTTTATAAGCGCGGCCTTCTCCGGGCAGTACGCAAAAAGCAGAATATCCCTGGAAAAATGAGAGAGGAAATGAGGATGGATTACGCAAGTCTCTTCTTTGGTTGTCACGCAAACCTTGTGCCTCGCGTAGAGCGCCTCAGAGATCGTCTTGACCGTCTTCGCCGGTTCGGTAGAGAGCCCTTCCCCTCCCCGTAACCGGGGAACGGGGGCGCCTTCTTCCAGTTCCAGCCACGGTGGTGCTATGGGTTCATCGTAGAAATAGCCCTTGGCCCGGGTATGCTTAAGCGGCATTCCACACTCCTTCTTAAGAAATGATAGGTCCCGGCGGATTGTACTCTCTCCTCTTCCCAGGATTTTAGTGAGCGACGCGGTAGAGTTCGGAACGCCGGACCTCAACAGCGAGTCCAGCTTGGTGATACGATTTTTAATTGATGCTTCTTTTCCTGGAACCACCCTATCCTCCACTTAAAGTTAAAGGGCAATTATCTTGCCAAACTTCGCCCTGGAGGATATTCCCCGCCGCTTCAAGCTTTGGGGGCGTCCTTTGCCGGCTAAGGCCGGAGAAAGGGAGCGGCCACCGTGCTCAATTACAGGACAATGCCTTTGTAATCAGTAAGTTATGTGGTGGAATTAATTTGACGGCTGGGTTGAAAAGAAGTCGTTAGTGTCCATCTGGAAAGCCGGATTAAAACAAGCGAAGGTGCCGGAGTTGAACCATCTATGTGCCCGTTGCGCGAATAGGGTTGCGCAACAGGGTTTTATACCAACGCCCCCTCGTGGTGGCGAATTTCAACGTTTTTGCCCTTGGCTGTGAACTCCACCGCTACCACGTCGCCCCGGAGGAGGGCCAGGGAAAGACCGTGACGCCGGCAGTACACCCTTCCGGCTTTGAGCGCGCGCTTTGTTTTGGTACGGGTGACAGCCTCTTCCGGGCTTCCAAAGAGGCGGTTTGTCCGCGTCTTCACTTCAACGACGACCAGAAGGCCGCCACGTGAGGCTATGATGTCCGCTTCTCCCCCCTTCACCCTGTAGTTGCGTGCTTTAATGGCGTAGCCCTTGGCCTTGAGGTGGCGCACGGCGATGGCCTCGCCGAAGCCGCCTCTCCCGCCGGGAGCCAGGCGGGAAATAAGTGCACCCCTAAGAAAGTGTAGGTGTTTCATTCCAATTGTTCACCGGGAATAACGGTCGTCGTCACCGAAAACGACGGCCGCGACGACCGCGCGAACCGCGATCATAGCGCCTATGCGGCCTTCCGGAAGCCGCTATGGCGCCCCTCATCAACTTCCGCCTGAGGAGCAGGAATTGGACCTGTTGTCTCGGTGTCAGCGTATTTAGGAGACGCTCTTCGAGCTTTTTCATCGATCCTTCGAAGTTCACCCGTAGCCTTTTGAACTCCTCGACATCCTTCTTAAAGGTCTCTTGCGAAGTAGAGCCGTCACTTAGATGGCCTTGCAGCCGTACCGCGTATGCCTTCAATTCAGCTTGGCGTGCCTGCCTTGCTTCATCAATGGCGTTCAGGGCATCCATCACCTTTAGTGTCTGTGCATCCGTTAGAGAGAGCGCCTCTCTCATACGCTGCACCAGGTACAGTTTTGCCATCTCACGCCGCCCGGCCCCGACCCGGCTTCCGGCGTTTCCAGGTTTCTCCGGAGGAGCCTGTCCGAAAAGAGGCAAACAGCTCATTCCAATCAACGCCCCCGCCATCAACCATCCTTTAACCATTCCAATCTCCTCTATTTGTTGGATCCAGGAGCACCTTCAACTCCGCGGATTCGGTCTCCCGGTACCCCACGGCAAGCTTCTCAGCCCTTGAGAGAAGGGCGGTCGTCGATCCTTCGTTCAGCCCGCCCTGAAGCAAATAGGCCGCCGTCTCTCCCGTAATTTGGGAAGCAACGCCACCTTCCCGTGCGGCCATTTCAACGCCTGAGGAGGGAAGTCCCCGGCTGGGGAAGACGCTCCAGGCCGCAACCAGGCCTACCGCCAGCAAAGCGCACGCGGCAATCTTCCACAAAGCCGAGCTTCCGCCCTGAAACCACCTTCTACTTTCAGAAGCCCAACCCAACCTGTAGAGTACGCGCTTTTCCAGCCCGGCTTTAACCATCGGATGCGGCGCCGCGGCAACAAGCTCTCCCTCCAGCGCACGCAGCCCCGCCAATTCCCTGCGGCAGGCGCCGCATTCCGCCAGGTGAGCTTCCACTTCGGCAGCCATCGCGTTATTTCCGGACAAGGCATATTTCAATGCCGTCTCATGGTTCATCATGGTCCTCCAATAACCTGCGAAGGCCGCGAAGCCCGAAGAAATAGTGTGCTTTGACCGTTCCCTCCGCCAGGGAGAGTACGGAGGCTATCTCCTTGAAGGTCAGCCCTTGCCACGTCCTGAGTACGACCACGGAGCGCTGTTGCGGCGGCAGCGCCTCCACCGCGCGGCGGACTGGAATAGCCCTTTCCTCTAAACCGAGCGCCGTTCCGGGAAGCGCTTCCGGCGATGGACTTGCGGGAAGCTCTCCGGGGTGCGTTTCGTGGATATAAGCCGCGGAAGCAAAGTGGTTGAGCGCCAGGTTGTGAGCTATTCGAAAGAGGTAACTCTTGATTGAGCAGTCTCCCCGGAAGGAAGACAGTCCATTGAAAAAGCGAACGAAGGTTTCCTGCGTCAACTCCTCCGCGTCCGCAGCGTTTTTCACCATGGTCGCAAGGTAGCGCAGTAGGGGACCGCCGAACTCCCGCACCAGTCTCCGGGCCGCTTCTTCTTCTCCCGATTTGAGCCCTTCCAGCCATTGGTTGAGCACCTCCACCATGAATCGCTCCACCCTTAGTGACCAGAGTAAACCAAAAATGGTTTAAACGCTAAGTGTTGCCCGGAATCCAGCACCCAACCGAGGACCTAGGGCGGCGGCGCGGCAACCCTTCGGGCGCAAAGGATTTGGAACCCGCCTGCAACGCGGTAGGCAGGAGAAACCCGGTTGCCTCGCTGGACACACGTACTGTGTCGAAACAGCCTCAATCAGCTCCTTGAACCCTTTGAATTCGCAATGCAATCATTGGCAGACATATTGCATACTTCACCTTCATGGAGGGCGTTGGGTGTACTACCAGAAAACGCTGAGAAACGCTATCGAATGCGGAGGTATCGGCCTTCACTCAGGCCGCAAGGTTTCCCTCAAACTCCTGCCGGGCGAACCCGATACGGGAATCGTCTTCCGCAGGACGGACTTGGGGGGAACCGAGATACCGGCTAACGCCGGGTACGTAGAGAAGGTCGATTTTGCCACAACCCTGGGTTTTGACGGCGTCCGGGTAAAAACCGTGGAACACCTCCTCGGCGCCCTTTACGGCATGGGTATCGACAACGCGGTGGTTGAGATCGACTCCGCCGAGATTCCCATCATGGACGGTTCCGCCGCTCCCTTTGTCTACCTGATAAACGAAGCCGGCGCCCATCAACAAAGCAAGGCGCGCCGCTACGTTAGAATTACAAGGTCAATTGAGATTCAAGAGGCGGACAGGTGGATAAAGCTTCTCCCCGCCGACAACCTAAGGGTAACCTACACCATCCGCTTCTCCCACCCCATGATTTATCGACAGACCTTGACCATTCCGGTAGATCGCGCCACCTTCGTAGATCAAGTCGCCCCGGCCCGCACCTTCGGTTTTATGAAAGACGTGGAAGCCATGCGCGTAAGAGGACTTGCATTGGGAGGGTCGGTCGACAACGCCGTTGTTCTGGGCGAAAGCGGGGCCTTGAACCACGACCTGCGCTTCCTGAATGAATTCGTGCGCCACAAGATTTTGGACGCACTGGGAGACCTCTCACTGTGCGGCTATCCGCTAAAAGCCCACGTAATGGTTTACAAAGGGGGTCACAAACTCCACACGGCCATGGCTAAGCTCATTCAGAGTTCACAGGCTCTTCACGCCGTAGAGTCCCCCGAAGAAGATATCAATGCTAACTTCGGCATCTCCCCAAACCTGGCATAACCTCCTTAATCAACTCCCTTCCTCCTACTGAGAGGGCCGCAAGGCCCTCTTTTTTTCTGCCATAGAGCGGAAGCCGTGATCAGTGCCGACTCGGTTATGCAACACCAGGGCTGAGCGTCCCCCGGCGAAGCCGATCCTGGAAACGGTCCATGTAGACGAAGAAGACGGGTGTCACGAAGAGCGTCAGGAACTGGGAAAAGAGGAGCCCGCCTACCACGGCAAGGCCGAGCGGACGCCTCGATTCGGCGCCGGCGCCGAAACCCAGTGCGATGGGCAGTGTACCCATGAGGGCGGCCATGGTCGTCATCATTATGGGCCTGAACCGGATGACGCAAGCCTCGTAGATGGCGTCCCGTGCCGCCTTGCCTTCCTTCCGTTGGGCGTTCAGGGCAAAGTCGACCATCATGATGCCGTTCTTCTTCACGAGGCCGACGAGCATGATGATGCCCACGAAGGCGTAGATGCTCAGCTCAACCCGGAAGATCAACAGCGTTACCAGCGCCCCGAAGCCCGCGAAGGGCAGTGCGGAGAGAATGGTGATCGGATGAATGAAGCTCTCGTAAAGAATGCCCAGCACCATGTAGATTACCAGGATGGCGAGAAGCAGGAGCAGGCCGAGTCCCTTCATGGAGGACCTGAAGGCCCTGGCCGTTCCCTGGAAGCCGGTCGTGATGGTGGATGGCAGGGTCTTACGCGCAAGCTGATCCACGGCTGCCACCGCGTCGCCGAGCGGTACGCCCGGGGCAAGGTTGAAGGACAGGGTTACGGAGGGAATCTGCCCCGTGTGGTTGATTGAGAGAGGTCCTACGCTCTGCGAGATATCGGCAACGGCTTTCAGGGGAACGAGCTTGCCCGAAGTTGATGGTACATAGAGAAGCGACAAGGCGGCCGGATTCAACTGGTACTTAGGCGCCACCTCCATGATTACTTCGTAGGTGTTGTTGGGCGCGTAGATGGTGGAAACCTGCCGGTCGCCGTAAGCATAGTAAAGCGTATTTTCTATGGCTTTGGCGGTGACGCCCAGCGCCGACGCTTTGTCTCTGTCGATCTCCACGTTCACGTGTGGATTCTTGATCTCCAGGTCGCTCGTCACGTCGCGGAGCCCCTTGATCCGTTTCATCTTAGCTTCTAAAAGGGGGGCGTACTTGTAAAGCGCTTTCGTGTCCGAACTTTGAAGTGTCAACTGGTAGAGGCTCTTGGAGAGGCGTCCGCCAATCTGTATGGGCGGGGGGTTTTGCATGAAAACCATAATGCCGGGTATCTTGGCCAGAAGAGGCCGCAGCCCGGCCATAACCGCCCCCACCCGGGGTCTTTCCGAACGCGGCTTGAGACGAATGAAGAGAATGCCTTGGTTGCTGCTGAGGAACCCTCCTCGGGAGCCCGCCGTAGAGAAGAAAGCGGCCACGGCCGGATCTTTCTGAACCACCGCGGCGGCCTCCTGCTGGTGCTTGAGCATGGCTTTGTAAGAAATACCCTCTTCGGCCTGTGTGAATGCGAAGATCTGGCCCGTGTCCTCACTCGGAAGGAAACCCTTCGGAATGATTATGAAGAGGTAAGCCGTCAGCACAAGCACGACTCCGGAGGCGATCAACACCTTGCGCTGGTTGTTAAGCGACCACTTGAGGCCAATCTTGTAGAGTTCGAGCATCTTTTGAAAGACCTGCTCGGAGTACTTGTAAATCCTTCCGTGGCGCACCTCGCTCTGGGGCTTGAGGAAACGGCTGGCCAGCATGGGTGTGAGCGTGAGGGAAACGAATCCCGAGATGAGAATAGCCACGCCGATGGTCACGGCGAACTCGTGGAAAAGCCGCCCGATGATCCCGCCCATGAAGAGAACCGGGATGAAGACGGCCACCAATGAAAATGTCATGGAGATGATGGTGAAGCCGATTTCCCTGGATCCGTTCAAGGCCGCTTCGACAACGCCCTCCCCCATTTCCATGTGCCGGACGATGTTCTCCAGCATAACAATGGCGTCGTCCACCACAAACCCTACGGACAATGTCAGGGCCATAAGCGACAGGTTATCCAGGCTGTAGTCCAGTAGGTACATAACGGCGAAGGTACCGACGATGGCCATGGGCAGGGCCAGGCTGGGAATTACCGTGGCGGACGCGTTCCTGAGGAACAGGAAAATAACGAGGATGACCAGGAACAGGGTAAGGAGCAGCGTGAATTTGACGTCTTGTATTGAGGCCTTGATGGAGGTGGACCGGTCGAAAAGCACGTGCAGCGATACGGAGGCCGGGAGTTGTGCCCTGAAATGCGGGAGCAGCTTCCGCACGGACCGGGCGACTTCCACGGTGTTTGTCCCCGGCTGGCGCTGGATGGCAAGAACGACCGACCGTTGGTTGTGCGTCGGGTCCACGTACCAAGCCGCGGTTTTGTTGTTTTCCACGCTGTTATAAATGTTGCCGAGAGCGTTGAGCCGCACAGGCCGGCCGTTGCGGTAGGCAACGATGATGGGGCGGTAGGCCTGCGCGTCGTTGAGCTGTCCGCTGGTCTCAAGCGTGTAGGCAACATGGGGGCCGTATAGCGTTCCGGTGGGCAGGTTCACGTTGGCGTTCTGAACGGCGTTAGCCACCTCGCCCAAAGAGATGTTCTTATTGGCAAGCGTATTGGGGTTGAGCTGGATGCGTACCGCGTACTTCTGTGATCCGTAGACCATCACCTGAGCTACGCCGCTGACCATGGAGATACGCTGGGCCATCAGCGTTTCGCCGTATTCGTCCAGCTTGGAGAGCTTCAACGTCGGCGAAGTGAGGGCTACGTAGAGAATCGGGCGGTCGGCCGGGTTGACCTTACGAAAGGACGGCGGTGTCGGCATCTCTTTGGGCAGCCGGCCCTGGGCCACGGAGATGGCGGCCTGTACGTCCTGGGCCGCTGCATCGATGTTGCGGCTCAGGTTGAACTGCAGCGTAATGCTCGTGTGGCCGAGCGTGCTCGTGGAGGTCATGGAGTCGATGCCCGCTATGGTGGAGAACTGTTTCTCCAGGGGCGTCGCCACGGCCGAAGCCATGGTTTCGGGGCTGGCGCCCGGCAGGCTCGCGCCGACCTGAATCGTCGGGAAGTCCACGTTGGGCAGGTCGTTTACGGGCAGCATCTTGTAGCCCGTGATCCCGCCCACAAGTATGGCCAGCATGACCAAGGTGGTCATTACGGGCCGGCGTATGAAAATATCCGAGAGGCCCTTCATGAGTCGCCCTCATCTCCGGTGCCTTTGGTCACAACGTTCACCCTCGCACCGGGATAAAGCCTCAGTTGGCCGTCTGTCACCACTTTGTCGCCGACCTCGACGCCTTTCAATATGACCGTATCGCCGTCCAGTTCCTGGCCGGTCGTCACGTTGCGCGATTCCACGGTCATGCCGGGCTTTATGACGAAGACGTACTCGCCGTGCTGACCGCGCTGCACGGCTTGCGAAGGAACGACCACGGCGCCTTTGCTGGTGGACAGGCGCAGGGTTACGTTAACAAACGTTCCGGGCCAGAGAGCCTTGTCTTTATTGGGAAAGGCGGCTTTGAGGAGAACCGTTCCCGTTGTCGGGTCCACCGCGTTGTTCACGAAGGTAAGCTTGCCTTCGTGGCGCCCGCCTCCGGAAGCGAAGACCGATACCAACCGCGGCGCAATGGCCTGTTGACGGCGGATCTCCGAAAGGTACTTCTCGGGAACTGAGAAGGAAACGTAAATGGGAGAGAGCCGGTTCAAAATGACCAAAACGTCGTCGTTGGCCTTGATCACGTTACCGAGCTGAACCAGTAGATTACCCGTCCGGCCGGCAATGGGCGCCCGTATCGTGCAGTACGCGAGGTTCAGGCGGGCCTGTTCTACGGCGGCCCGGTCCGCCTGCACGGAGGCTTTCAGCGCATCGGCATTGGCCACCGCGTCATCGTACTGTTGCTGCGTAACGTAGTCCTTCTTCACGAGGCCGGCATATCGCCCGGCCTGAAGCGCCGCGCTCCGGAGCTTGGCCTCGTCGCGGTCGAGATCCGCCCGGGCCGCCCGGAGGGCCGCTTGGTAGGGTCTCCGGTCGATGACGAAAAGAATATCGCCCTTTTTCACGTCCTGTCCCTCGCGGAAGGCGACGCGGGCCACCTCGCCGTCCACTTGGGACTTTATGGAGACCGTATTGTAGGGTTCCACCGTACCGATGGCTTTCACGATAACGGGCACATCTTTCCTGGAGGCCAAAGCGGTGGTAACCGGCGCCGGCGGAAAGCCGCCCGCCTGCTTGTGGCCGCAGGCCGTGAGCATGATGAGAGATCCGGCGACAAGTGCGAAGGAGGCCGCAAAGCGCCGGCGACGCCGGGACGCGAACGAAGCGAACACGACGTGCGATAAATTGTGTCTCATGGTTTTCTTTCCTTTTCGACCGTGACGGGAGTGCCAAGTTCTTTTTTCTGTTCGGCAATAGTGAGCGTGCCGCTGTCGTGGGCAAGCTGGGCCATGGCCGTGTACCAGTCCGAATCGGCCTGGACCCTCAGTGCCCTGGCATTCTGAAGCGCGCTCTGGGCCGCAAGGAGGTCGAGGATGCCTCCGACGCCCGCTTTGTAGCGCCCCAGTGCTACTTTCTGAGATTCGGCGGCACTCTTGAGGAAATCGTGGCTGGTGATTACGCGTTGCTTGGCCGTGCGCAGAGCGTAATAGCTTGACCAGACCTGGTATGCGACCCGCTGCTCCAGACTCTGGAATTGCGCCCTGGCGGCATCCTCGTCGGCGCGGGCCTGAAGCACGTCGTATTGGTGGGAGAAGCCCGTGAACAGGGGCACCTTCAGGTAGATGCCCGCGGTGTACCGGTTTCCGTACAAGCCATGGTTGTCGTAGTATACCTTGCCGACATTCGCCGTGCCCGTCAGGGACGGATAGGCTTCCGCTTTGACCGTACGCAGGTGTGCCGCGGCCTTGAAGGCTTGTGCCTTTGCGGCGGCCAGGTCGGGGCGATTGGCCAGCGCCTCGTTCAGGTATTTGTTCACTTCGATGAGGGCTTGGTCCACGTGGGGTTCCCCGGATGGTGCTCCAACGTCGTAGGGTACGGTGACGGGAAGCCCCATGGCCGTGGCCAGAGCCCCTCGGGTGGTCTGGATCCGGCCTCCAAGCGACTCCAGTTGGAGCCGAGCCCGGGCCAGAGCGGTCTTGGCCTGGAGCACGTCGGCGATGGTCGCCACACCAGCCTTGTGTCGATCCTGCGCGGCGTTCAGATTAGTACGCGCCTCCTTTACCGCGGCTTCCTGGGAATGATAAAGGGACCGCGTCGTGATGTATTGGTAGTAAGCTTGCTCGACGGCCAGGATCACGTTCTGAATTATGGCGTTGTGAGAAAAATCGGCTGCGATCAGGGCATCCCGTTTCTCGTCCACGCCGGCCTTTCGTCCACCGAAGTCGTAGAGTAACCAACTGAGTTCGGCCGATGGCTGGTAGCTGCGCTGAAAGTATGAAATCCGGCCGTTGGCGAAGGTACCCTGTATGCGGGTAACGTTTGCGCCAACGTCGAGCTTGGGATAGTAATTTCCCTTCCGGCTCCCGTAAGCCGCGGCGGCGGACCGGGCCCGGGCCCATGCCGCGGCTGTCTGCGGACTGTTTCTCAGGGCTATATCCACGATATCCAGCAAGGTCAGGTCCTTTCTTTTCTTGAGCAAATCCCCGGGTATGGCGCCCACCGAAGCGGCGGCCGGTTTCATGTCATGGACGATCCGGGCCGGCGGTGTCCAGGGCTTGTCCGGTGAAGGGGCCGTACCCGGCGCGCCGTAAACTTTTGGCGGATTGTGGACGCATCCGGCCAGAGTCAACGCACCCGCGAGCAGCACCGCCGCGGGCAGCCGGGCGAACCTCCGTGCTCGTTCACCTCTGATGTTTTTCATGTATGCCTCTCTGTAATGGACGGTCCGGCGGCGATCCCCCGCAGGAACACGTCGATCAGGATCCGGGCGTCATCTTCCCAAGGCTCCGGGGCTTCGTCCCACAACCGCTGAACGATGACGGCGATGCTCGCTTCCATCAGTATGGCCGAGACCTTGCGGACATCCATGGCCCTGAACTCCTTCCTCTTCATCCCGGTTTCGAGTACGGAGGCGACCTTCGACAGCATTTCCTTGTACCTGTCGTTTCCCTGCCGTTTCCTGTGAAGTTGCGCCACTCTGCGCTCCTCCAGCAAAAAGCGGATGAGGTCGCGGTGCTCATCGAAGTACGCGAACTTCCGCGTCACGAACTCTTCGAGTTTCCCGCGGCAAGACCGGTTCGAGTCGAGAATGGCCGACAACTCCCGCCTAAGGGGACGGAGACTCAACTCCTTGACCGACTCCAGGAGGGCTTCCTTGCCCTTGAAGTGGAGGTAGAGCGTCCCCTTGGCCACGCCGGCCTCCTCGGCCACCTGATCCATGGTAAAGCCCAGGTAGCCATTGTGCGTCACCAGCCGCACAACGGCCTCCTGGATGGCCTGCCGCGTCATCCGTTCCCAGAACTCCCTGCGTTTCACATCCTTCGCGGGTCTCACGTTTCTCCTTTCAGCCACCACGTGACCGAACAGTCATTATATGCACTGAGTGGTCATTACGCAACCGGATCGCGTCCTTGCGCCTTTGCCTCTTCGCCGTGTGTGCTATCCTTTCCCAATGGCGGGGATGGCGGCTTCCGGCGAAAAACTTGAGCGCGTGTTGCTCCACAGGGTTGGAATGGCAATAGCCGACTTCTCGCTGATAAAGGAGGGCGACCGCGTGGCGGTGGCCCTCTCCGGCGGCAAGGACTCCTTCGGCTTGATAACTATTCTTTCCAGACTTCAAAGAAAGTCTCCGGTCCACTTCGAACTCCTCGCCCTTACTATCCACAACGGAAGCCCGGATTTTAACGGCGCCGCCGTGGGAGAATACCTGCAGGGGCAGAATATTCCCTTTCACCTGGAGGAGACCGGGATAGTGAAGATTGTGGAAGCAAAGCGCCGTCCGGGTTCCTCGTACTGTTCTTTCTGCGCGAGACTGCGGCGTGGTGCTCTCTATGGCGCGGCGCGCAGGCTCGGCTGCAACAAATTGGCCCTCGGCCACCACCTCGACGACGCCGCTGAAACACTGCTGATGAACCTCTTCTTCGGCGGGAGCTTGAAGGCCATGCCCCCGAAACTTCTCGCCGAGAACGGAACCGTGAGCGTCATCCGCCCCCTCGCGTACGTCGAGGAGACCATGCTGATGGATTTCGCCCTGGAAAGAGGTTTCCCCATTATTGGATGCGGGTGTTCCCTCTGCGGGAACAAGGAGCAGGAGAGAGCCAGGATGAAGCACTTGATAGAGGAGGTGGCAACGCGCTATCCTGAAGTCCGCCGTTCGGTCCTCTCGGCCCTTTCCAATGCGCAGCCGAGGTTCCTTATGGACCGGAATCTCTATAACTTTGAAAGAGAGGAGGCGCCGTGACTCCGATAACGGAGACCGATCTCAAGGTTCTCTTCCGGAAGATGAGGACCTATCGATACATCTACTTCATCTATGTCGTCTCCGCTTTTCTATACGCGGTCGCTTGTTTCGGCGCCTCGCCCCAGTACCGTCTAGCCCCGGCGGTGATTGCCAACCTGGCTCTCGGATTCGGCGCGTTGGCCGCGGGAGCGGTTTTCATGGGCAAGTGGCTGGCCTTCAGGCCGGCCGCCCTCAGGCGCAAGGGTCTTACAAGTTGGGAAGATAGGGTACAATATACCTTCCTGGCTCTCCTTTTCCTGTTGGCCGCGGGGGAGAGCATCGGCCTGGTTGCCGTTACGGCCGCGGCTTTTGGAGGCGGTCCCGGATGGAAACTCACCCTGCTCCCGCTCTGGCAGCTTCTCGTGTCCCTTCTCATTACACCCGAGAGAGCCCACTGGGACAGGTTGTTGTCACGTTGGGAAGACAATTTGAAAGGAGACTCGAATAATGGTTCGTAAAGCATTCCTTTTTCTGGCTCTAACGGTTCTTTCCACGATGCCTTTCATGGGCTCCTTCGTCTGCAAACGCCACAAGTTCGTGCAGGAACGGTGGATAAAGCTGAACATGAAGGCCGGCGACCTTACCGTGCAGGATATCCAGTTTGAACTTCCTTGTTTCATCGGCCCTCGACGCCTGAACATAAAGGGTCCGAACCGCGCGGTCATCGACGTGAAAAACTACGGGCGCAAACACCTCCGCGTCCACGTAGCGATAGCCCTCTTCGACGCCAGCGGCAACTTGGTGGGCTGCGGAACCACGGGAAGCAAGCTGGGCAGTACGGGACCTAACGAGACGGAGACCTACTACGTGGTCTTCGACTACGTAAAAAGCCGCCTTTCTACGGCCCAGTACTTCTATCTTACGATCGAGACCGAACCGGCGTTGTGAGTTAGGAAGCAGATACCAGGGAAGCTGTCCCGCGAAGGGCTTTCCATTGTTATCAACGGCCAGGCTCATGGGGCACCAGCCTCATCTCTCCTTCACCGTCTATGCGTAGGTGAAAGCCCTCTTCCCTGAACCGGGGGAGAAATCGTACAGTAATGCCACCGGCCTCGCGTACTTCATCACGGTGGAAATGGCCCACTACCGCGGCGTTGAAACCCGCTTTGCTTAGTCCTTCGGCCCAGGTTCCCAGCTCCTCGGACGGCTCGTAATTCTTGTAGGCGCGATTGGTCCCCGCCAGCGACGCCTCCATTCGTCTTGCCAAACGCCTACGCCACGTGGGTGAAAGAACACCAACGAGGGCGCGCACTGCTCCGGAACGGGAAAAAGTGCGCCACCTAAGGTAGTTGTTGTCCGAGGAGTTGATGAGGTCACCGTGTTCAAAGTGGATTTTTCTCGCGCCGGCGGCCAGGTTCCAGTATCCTGAAACAAGTATTTTCGTACCCTTCACCGATTCTTCAACGAAGTAGTCCCTGTTTCCTACGAGGTAAACGACCTTCCGCCCGCCTGCCGAAAGGCGGCCAAGGGTATCCAGAACCATCCTTTGCTCCCCGCTCTGTGTGTCGGACAATCCGATCCAAGCCTGGAAGAGATCGCCCAGAAGCACCAGTGTCGGTGTCCCGCTTCGCTCGAATGCGCCCAGCCAGTCCAAAAAGACCCCAAGCACTTCGTCGCCCGGCCCTAAATGGGGGTCGGCAGCGCACCAGGCTACATCCGCATTGCAATCACTCTTTACCAACGGACCTCCCTGGGAACCGGTAGCCTTCAAACGCCATTAAACCGGTATTCGACTCCGGCTCTTACCCGCCTGCCGTGCCGGGCTCATGTCCCGCAGCTCACCGCACTCCTCCGGCACCTCGCGTCCGGGAGGAATAGAAAGTCCTGGCGCAATGTCCCATTCCCTTCCATGCCGCCCGCCTCATTCATGCTATCACCCGCACTGCGCGACGGAATAGTACCTGTGTACATGGAGGCGGGAGGGCGAAACCCTCTGCCGTACGTGCGATCAGCGCTTATAGGTTCCCATCAGCCGGCCCTTGGCGAGGACGTGTCCCCTCATGGCCTTCAATAACTCGGCTTTTGTTGCGCCCGGCTTTAGCGGCAGCACTATATCCAGCGCGTAAACCTTGAAGAAGTAGCGGTGGGCCTTGCCGTGAGGCGGGCAGGGGCCTCCGAATCCGGTAGTGCGCCAACTGTTCTTTCCCTGGACTCCGCCCCCTTTCAGCGTAGGAAGGGTCGGCACGCCCTCCGGCAGACCTTTGAGGGAGGCGGGAAGGTTGTAGATGACCCAGTGCACCCACGTTCCAACGGGCGCATCCGGGTCGTCGCAGATTACGGCAAAGGACCTTGTGCCGGAAGGCGCTTTCCCCCAGCTCAGAGCCGGGGAGGTGTTTTTCCCCTGGCAACTGAATTTCTTCGGTATAGCGCCTCCTTCCTGGAAAGCCGGGGAGGCGACGCGCATGGTTTCCGGCGCCTCCAAGTCGTCCGACGCACAGGCGACAAGGCCAAAGAGAAGGAGACCACAGGCAATGATCAACACCATTTCCTTCATCGAAAAGTCCTCCTTAAATAAACGATGGCCGCCTTACGGCGCACCCATCGTCCTGTCGAGCCATTCCAGCGCGGCGGCCTTGGATTTGTAACCTGTAAAGCGGCCCAGTTCCCTGCCGCCGGGAGTCAATAGAATGACGGTGGGCAAGCCCATCACCTTGAAGCGCTTCAGGAGATTTCTGTTGGCCCGGGTATTTTTAGTCATGTCCAGCCTGACCGGAACGACCTTATCCAGGGCGGCTTTGAGTTCCGGTGAGGGCCAGGTTTTCTTTTCCAGTTCCAGGCACGCCACGCACCAGTTGGCCCGGAAGTCCAGCAGTACCGGCTTGTTTTGGCTGCGCCCAGCCTCAAAGGCAGCGTCGATGTTGCTCAACCACGCGCCGGCCGTCGCATAGGGAGCCCGGGGCGCGGTCTGAACGGGCGGCAGGAAAAACGCTACAAGGATGAGAGCCGCGGCACTGAGAATAATTCCACCGGTTCCAAGAAAGCGGGAGAAGAAGTGTTTCTGCGCGCCGAAGGCCAGGAACCCGGTTACGAAACCGAGCACTATTCCCGAAGTAAGCAAGTAAACGGGCCTTGGAAGATAGAGTCCTCCAAAGTAGAAGGCGGCGGCCAGGATGAGAGCGCCGAAGAAAACTCTTACTCCGTCCATCCATGTACCGGACTTGGGAAGGGAGGCCAGCACACCGGAGAAGGAGCCTATTACGACAAAAAGCATCCCCATGCCTAATGCAAAGACGAAGAGGTACAGGAAGCCGAGGAAGACCGAGCCGGTAGCCGCCACTACGATGAGTATGGCCAGGATGAGCGGGCCGATGCAGGGACTTACCACCAACCCGGAAAGAGCGCCGATTAAAAAAGCGCCGAAGAACCCGCCCCCCTTTGTTTTATGCTTCGTCCTCTCAATTCGGTTGGTAAGAAATGCCGGGGTTTTAAGCTCGAAGAGGTTAAACATCGAGAGCGCCAGAAGGAGGAAGAGCGTCGCGATGGGAACGCCCACCCATGGATTTTGGGTCAGGGAGCCGAAGGCGGCGCCTACCTTGGCGGAAACGGCGCCCAGAGTCGAGTAAACGGCCGCCATACCCAACACGAAAGCCAGAGAAAGCAAGAATCCGTGCGCCTTTCTCTTCCCCTCCGAACGGGAACCGATGTAAGCGACCGTTATCGGGATCACCGGGTATACGCACGGGGTAAGGCTGGAGAGAATACCGAAGATAAAGGCCAGCAGGAGAGCCAGCGGAAGGTTGTGCTCCGCCGCACGCTGAAAGCGCCCTCTCCAACTATGGGCGGGAGAGGCCGACCGCGCCCGCACTTTTTGGGACGCCGGACTCGAACCCGCGGTTTGCGCCGTAGTGGATGTTTGGGACGCAATGGCGGCTCCGGTCGTCTCTTGCACAACGACCGGCGTTCGGGAAGACGCATTAGGGGCGCCGTTGGTTATGGTGCGGATGGGAAGAGAAAAGGACGCCGTGTTTTCCCGCGGCAGGAAACAGACCTTGTCTCCAAAATCCTGACAACCCTGCCACCCAAAGGTTAATTCGCCCTTGGCCGGACCTTTCAGGCCTTTGGCAACCTTCAGCGGTATTTTCACGATAGGGCGGCCTCGTAGTATGTTGAAGCCTTCTTCCTTCGTACCAGCCGGCACTACGGGCTCGCCGAAGGAAATTCCGTCTACCGTGGGCACGTGAACCGAGAGGTCTTTACCGGCGAAGATGTGGTAGCCCGCGGGCACCTCTATTGAGAGGATAAGGAACCCCTTGCCCGGTGCGTTGAGTGGGGAAGGCTCGGAAGAAATCGAAACCTTCAGCTCGGGCGGAGAGGGGGCTTCGTTGGTCAGTCTCGAAGCGGAAGCCAAGGCGCCGGTCGGTAACGAGGCAATGAACATAAGGGAGAAAAGAAGAAGGATTATTCGTCGTATCATCGGGTCTCCCCTGAAGCTTTTTCTCACTGACTTCGCGAAGTGCGCCGTCACCCGCGGGAGACAGCTTAACACACGGCGTCACTTACCTTCTCTTGATGCCGAGCTTCCTGGTTTTTTGCAGGAGGTTCTGTCGGGAGACACCGAGTCGTTTTGCCGCGGCGGTGAGATTTCCACCGGTAGCTTCGAGGGCCTCCTCAATGACACGCCTCTGCGCCTCCACTACCACCTGAGCCAAGCTCCCGGTCAGCCCCGCCGTCGCTTCTGGGTGGAGAAAGCGCTCGGGAAGATGGCTGGCGAGAATCCTCTTCTCACCCTGAGAGGCTACCAGGAGGGCTTTGGCCGTGTTTTGCAGCTCACGAACGTTACCGGGCCAAGGGTAGGCGGCAAAGCGTGCAAGCACCGAGGAATCTACGATTGGGAGGGGAAGTCCCTCCTTTTCGGCAGCCCCGGCGAGGAAATGCTCGAGGAGGAGGGGGATGTCTTCGAGTCTTTTCCTCAGCGGAGGAATAACGATCCTGATCACGTCCAGGCGGTGGAAGAGGTCCACCCTGAAGCTGCCCTCGCGTATGGCGAGCTGCAGATCACGGTTCGTGGCCGCTACCACCCTGGCGTTTGAGGTGCGGCTTCGCACCTCGCCCAGCGGGAGAAAGGACCCGTCCTCGAGAAAACGAAGCAGGTTAGCCTGCACGCCGAGTGGGAGTTCTCCTACTTCGTCCAGGAAGAGAGTGCTCTCCCGGGCCGCTTCCACCAGGCCTATACGGTCCCTGTCGGCTCCCGTGAAGGCCCCCTTCCTATGGCCGAAGAGTAGGCTTGCGGCGAGTGTGGGAGTCAGGTTCGCACAGTTGGTGGCCACCCATTTCTTCTTTGCTCTCTTAGAGACCGCGTGCAGCGCCCTTGCGCAGACTTCCTTCCCTACGCCGGGCTCCCCGGCCAGCAGCACGGGGAAGCTGAAAGCAGCGGTACGCTGAAGGGTCTGAAGAACCGACTCCATGACCTTGGAACGAGTGATTAGAATCCGTGAAAAGACCGGATGGAGGGCCATGGGAGCTGGTTTTGGCTCCCCTTCCGTGGTCGGGGAAACCATCCTGGTCCAGACGGAAGCGAAGGCCTTGTGCGCCCGTGAGAAGGAACCATCACCACTTCGGAAGAGACCGCACCATACCCCTTCGTGGCCCCGTGCGCCAAGAATCGTTCCACCAGCCGTTTTTATTTCTCCCGAAAGGCCCGTTGCCGCGGCGAGCGCCCTTCGTTCTTCGGCGCTGCAATGCCCCCACCACAGCGGTCCTCGGCCGCCGCGAACGAGGCATCCCCCTTCGGCGCAGATTTTGAGGAGAAGTTCTTCCATGGATTCCTCCGAGGGAACCTCGGCCGCGGCCAGGGTGGCGAGCAATGGCGAAGGCTGCTTTTCCTCTTCACTGCTTTTACCCTTTATGCCAATGGAGCCGGTAAGGAAGGGCAAGAGGCGCTTCTCCGGTCCCTGCGCCCTGTTCCTGGTGAGAAACTCGGAGAGCCGAAGCTTCTCCCCCTGGGAAAGAACCGGCAAGGCGTTGCGCTTCGCAAGGCCGTAGAGGGCCCGGCAGGAGAGGTGGCGGCTTCTCGCTTCTCTTGCCTCGTTCCACGCGGCCAGGAGTTCCACCGTTGCGCCATCGCCGTTATCCTCTCCGGCCATCAGGTGCCAGAAGGAGCGAAAATAGGGTGAAGCACTCGGCAGGAGCCGGGCCGCGGCCCTTACTTCCTCTTCCGGAAAGGTGCAAACGCCCCGCTTTGATGCGGCCAGCCGCAGTGCCGCAGCCGCTAGCTTGTCGTCCACCTCCGTTTCCGGACGGAGCGCCGATGCCAGCTTTTTACAGAGATGCGTGAGCTTTGTCCGTTGTCCGGCAAGCAGGAGAATGTCCCCGCGCAGGACCATCAGGGGCACGGCAACGCCGGAGTCCGGCAGTCCATGAATGAGTTTGAGTCCGTGTTCCGCCTCCCTAAGCGCCTCGGGATAGCGTCCCAACTGTTGGTAGGCAACGCCCAGCCAATAGAAATCTATAGCCAAAAAAACAACGTTCTTTGATTGCGAGTCCCTTTCCGCCGTTTCCTGAAGAACGGGGAGTGCGCCCAGTGGGTCGCCGCCTTCAAGGGTGCAAAGAGCAAGGTTGAAAGTGGCGCTCTTCGCGATTGCGTCGAGGCCCAGACCGGTTCCGCCCTCTACGGCCCGTTCGTAGCACCCGGCGGCTTCCTCAAAGCGGCAAAGAAGGCGCAACGCGTTGCCGCACTCGCTTTCGCATGCGGCTTGCAGCCCCCTGAAACCAAAGGCGGCGGCGATGACGCCGGCCGCTTCGTAGCCCCGTAATGCCCCTTCCATGTCGCCGATCTTGCGTCTGGCCATGGCCGTCCTGTGGGTGAGGATAAAGCGGGTGGTCGGGAGCGGTTTGAATGGAATGCCTCCTTCGGCCCGTCTCAGGAGCACCATGGCCTCGTCTACCCGGTTGGCGTGGAGCAGGGCCGTGGCCCTGTGGCATAGAGCCTGAGTGCGCACGTCCGGATCCAGGGTGCTCTCCTCCACCGCCAGCAGAGCATCTTGCGCTTCCTGAAGACCGGCCCCGGATATCCAGATTCCCTGTCCCCTGATAAGTTCCGCCATTTCCCGGTCCTTGCGATACAGGGGCAGGGACGCGGCGGCGGAGAGAGTGGACAGCGCCCCCGGATAATCTCCGAGGCGGACCAGGCAGCGAGCACGATGAACTGCCAGCTTCCCGGCCAATTTGCCGGAGAAGGGCAACCCCTTGCACAACTCCAGAGCCAAGCCCGGCTGTCCCAGCGAAAACAGGACAACGCTTTTCCAGAACAGGCCTTCGTTCGGCTTCGCCACTGAAAGTTCACCAGCTCCGTAGAGCAACTCTGTAAGACGTCCCTCATCGGCCATCTTCTGTAGGGCGGCAGGAGTCGCCGGAGACGCCCCTCTCCGGAAGGCCGGTTCTTCCACGCCTCCGCCGCGTCCTAATAGTGTGCGGTAGGGCCTGCCGCCTTCAGGTGGAAGCGGAGGAAACAGGGCTCTGCCCCAGGATGGCTGCCCGGCCGGAAGTATCTCCAATGAGCCCAGGACCTTTTCCAGGTCATCTCCCAGCAACGCGGTCACGTGTTCCAGGTACCAGCCTTCGGCGATGGGGGGCAACCATAGGAGGTGAATCCTCTTTGCGGCCCCGGCACTCTTACCAATTCCACTATCCAGCAGAGTCACTGATATATCGAGATCCTGGGTAAAACTCTTGAGAACTTCAAGGCTGTCTTGATCAAGCGAACTTGTCGGCCACAGCAGCCAGTTGGCGCCTTTTTCGCCGCCGAATAATTCGGCCAGCGAAGAGAGCAGTTCTGCTCTCGGCTTGCCGAGGGCCTGTCGCATCCATGCCCTGGCCCCCGCAGTGGAGCCAAGCGCCCGGACCAGGAGTGGTTCCAGCCCCGCGTAGGGATAGGGTGGTGGGGTTCCCAGGTAAAGTAGCTCCACCGGGCGAGCGCCGCGCCGCGCCGTCCCGGCGAGTTCAACGGTGCCCTGAAGACCTGCCGTGTTGCGGCTCATAAACGAGCAGAAAGACGATGGCCAGCTCCTGAGCGATGGTTCCCAGTAGATACCTATTCCCCACCGGGAAGGGAGGTCATGGCGGCAGTCGCTCTTCCCGGCAATCCCGTAGAGTTCGTAGAGAAGTTCCCGGGCCGTAGGAACGCGGGCGGACTCCGGTGGCACCAGCGCCATGGCCATCCATCGGTTGAAGAGGGAGAAGTGCGGATAGCGTCTTGGCAGCGATGGCAGCGAGGAAGGCGCCTCCCCATCGGGGAATGAACGGCCGGCCATAAGCCGGTAGAGAAGGGCGGCGTGGATGCTCACGGTTGCCCCATCGTTGGAGCCGGACGCATCCTCTTTCAGGTGAGGCAGGCCGCCCGGGCCGAGCACCCAATCTTCGACCCCCGGCCTCCACGGCCAGTGTTCCGCTTCGAGGAAGGCCAGGGCCGAGAAGAGTCCCATTCCGAAACGAAGGAAGGCTTTTTCACCCTTCAGGTTAAGCAGCGAACGGCCGGCAATCGTGGTAACGCCGGGATTATCGCCGTGGAAGATCGTGTCGAAAGCCGGGTGCCTATAGCGAACGCGGTCCAGCCGTATCCCACCATCCGGGGATTCCGGCGATGGTTGCAAGGTCTTGGCGGTTGCCACGGACTCTCCCTTATTCAAGGGGATGCGGCGGGCGAATGTCGATGAAGATCACTATAAAATCGAGTGTTGAGGCGCCGCTCTTCCCTCTTTTCTCCCCGGCTCCGCGGAAACAAGACGAGTGCCGTGTCTCGTCACCAAAGAGCTTTACGAATACTATACACCCTCTTTAACCATAATTCACCACCTGAACCGGGATTCATTAACCGAAGGCCGAGTGCGACGGGCTTCGCCTTTCCCTGGCTCATCTTAAACAGTTGAAGCGGTATTTTGGGGTTAGATAGGCATAAACTGCTATAATAAATATATAAGTGCTTTTTGGGTGAGTCCGCAGTGTGGTGTCACGTCAGTTTTTGATATAACTTGACATTACAGTTCTGATGAGTTATGTTGGCGGTGTCCTGAGAGGAGGCGCCGTATGTTCATGCGAATAAAGAAGTCCGG
>CAZIBS010000018.1:0-28182 GCA_964537405.1 uncultured Thermoanaerobaculia bacterium
ACAACAGGGGAGGCATTTATTCTTCGCCGATTCTTATTTTGGACAGGTGTGGGGCACCATCTTTTCTCCTCATCTTTGGTGACGGTTCAGTAACCCTCACACCTCCATTATAACACTGTATAATATAGCCATCAACCATGATTAAAACCTTTTTGATGGTGAATCCGTGTTTTCTAACCGAAGGACGTATCGTCGCGCCATTTATTTTCTTACCGGACGAAGGTGCCATTTGTCGTCTCCCTTGGGGGATTCGGGAGGGCTGCCCGAGGGCATCCCTCTTCGTCATTCCCGCAGCCCTCCTTGGGGTAAGATTTCAGACGGCGCGATTCGAACCTTTTTCATCCCATCCCCGGTGGGTGTATACTTTCACTCCAGCCGTATCAAGTGACGCGGCTCACAACAGGAGAGGAGCCATGTGGTTGAAGAGTTTGGCCGTCAATTCGATACCTGGGCGCATGATCCGGCTGTTCGGTTCGCGTTACGTAGCCGGAGATTCCCTGGAAAGAGCACTGGAGGTCGCGGACGCGTTATATAGCGAGCGCGGCATAGAATCGACGTTGGATGTCCTGGGAGAATCTGAAGAGACGAAGGACAAGGTGGAAAAAACCATTGGTCTCTACCTACACGCCATCGAAACACTCGAAAAGCGTCCCTACTGCTCGCTCTCCGTAAAACCTGGAAGCTTCGGTTACTGCGTTGACCAGGATTACGCGCGGAGCAATATGGACAAATTGGCCTCGGCAAGCCAATCAGCCGGTCGTGAAATGACGATAGACATGGAGGATACGGACCTAACGGACTTTACCCTTGACCTCTACCGCGAACTCAAGCCCAAATACCCATTGCTGGGGATAGTGCTCCAGACGAGACTCTTTCGCACCCAGGCGGACGCCGACACCCTGAAAGGCCTTAAAGCCCGAGTCAGGGCCTGCATAGGCATCTATAACGTTTCTTCCGATAAGGCCATGCAGAAGAAACGCGACATGAAGGAAAAACTCTTGGAACTCATTGAAAAACTCTTTGATGACGACCACTACGTCTGTATCGCCACCCACGATCTTGAATACCTGGAGAAAGCACGCAAGATAATAACCGACAAGAAGATACCCGGGGATCGCTACGAATTTCAGATGTTGCTCGGAATTCCCCGTGCCGGGATCCAGGACAAGCTGGTCTCCGAAGGTGAACGCGTTCGCTTCTACGTTCCCTTTGCCGAGAGTTGGGATGACGCCATCGCTTACCTTCGCCGACGCATGTACGCAAATCCCTCTATGTCTGCGCTTGTCTTCAAGAACCTCTTTACCCGGAAATAGGTAAACGCCAGGAAAACAGGAAACCTCAAAAGGAGGTAGCAATGCCGGAAGATCTAGCCACGAACGAGATAATTGCCCAGAAACTCCCCCAAGCAACTGAAAAGCTAACGGAGTTGGGAATAGACGCATGGATCAGCGACGTGCAGGAAACCAGTTCAGGTGCGGAGAGGATATTCTCCTACATCTCGCCAGGTCACCTCACGTGGGAGAGCGCTATAGTCGTCATACCCACCGGAAAACGTTTCATCGTGCTGGGCGAGCTTGACCAGCAGGTCTTCGAGGAATCGAAACTCTACGACGAAGTTATAACCTACGTCCAGGATTTCCAGGAACCCTTCTCCAAGCTGTTAAAACGATTGAAACCGAAGAAGATAGCCCTGAACTATTCCCTGGAAGACCCGATGGCGGACGGCATTCCCCATGGACGATTTCTCGGCCTGGAAGACCTTCTCAACGCAACACTCCCCGGGGTGGAAATCGTGCCCGCCGAAAAAATAATCGCCGCCCTTATTTCAAGAAAAACGCCCGTAGAGCGGAAACACGTTCAGGAAGCAGTCGATGTTACCGTTAAGATATTCGAGGAAATATCGGACTTCCTGAGAAAAGGTCGCACGGAGAAAGAGATTAACTCCTTTATTCAGGGGCGCATGGACGAGCGCAACCTGAAGCCCAGCTTTGAAACCCTGGTCTTCTGCGGAGACAGGGGGGTGGGTATGGGCCACGGCCAGGCCACCGACAACGACGTGAGGCCCGGCGACCTGGTTCACGTCGATATGGGTGTCTTTGTTGAAAGCTACGCTTCCGACATGCAGCGAACGTGGTATCTCCGCAGGCCCGGCGAGGACGGGGCTCCCGAGGCCGTTGTCAAGGGTTTTAACACAATCGCCAAAGCCATAGAGGCGTCGGGCGAAGCCTTGAAGCCGGGCGTCCGGGGCGTTGATATAGATACAATTGCGAGAAATATCATTACCTCGGCCGGCTATCCGGAGTATCCCCACGCTCTTGGCCACCAGGTGGGACGCAACGTCCACGATGGAGGCTGTCTTCTTGGACCGGCCTGGCCAAGGTACAAGAGCACTCCGATGATTCCCATCGAGGTCGACCAGATCTTCACCCTCGAACCTTCGCTCAACGTTCCAGCTCACGGCGCGATCGGGCTCGAGGAGGACGTGGTCGTAACCCCCGGCGGCGCCCACTACATGGCTGAACCCCAGCGCAAACCATGGTATGTCAAGTAAGGCGAATTGAGCAATAAAACCCCGCCTTAAACCAATTGTCGCGCCCGTGGTTCTTCTTTCCCTGATTGTAACCTGTTCTCCTTCAAAGGTGGAGGCCGCCGTACGAATCCCGGTTTAGGTGGCGGATTTTGGGTAATACCCCAATCCCTTGATGGGTGAAACGCCATAGGCGCGAAACCGTGGACCGCAGAGTCTTTACCGGCTTTCCACATCACCCGTCTCGGGATTGGGGACACGCCCAGACTCCGCGATGGAGTGTATGCCCTACAGTCAATCTGAAGCGAACGCCCTATTTTTCGCCATCGGCGTTCCGGCCTACAACCTCTACAAGCTTTTTCTTCCTTCAATTTCGACAAATAGTAGCTTCCCTGGAAAGCGGATAGATGTTGCACAAACCCGAACCCGCAAGAAACCCGAACTCCATTGATTCAGGCCGGAGTGGCCGCTAACGCGCTCGAATCGGTTAAAAAACACCTTGTATCAGCCCATCGGAGGTAGATATATCGCCCTAACCGCCGGTTGATCCGTCCGACACCCCCAATTTTGCCTTCAAATGCCCTTACACCGTAATTCGGCCGAACCCATAGCGAATTTTGGGATTCAGGTTGACAGCGACGCCCCACTTTTTCTATTCTCTAGTGGGAGGTGGCCCGTGGAATCTATCGGCTTGGTCATGACAACAGTTGGCTCTGAAGAGCAAGGTATCAAGATAGCGGAAACACTTGTCGAAAAGGGGTTGGCCGCTTGCGTGAACATCATCAAGAGAATCCATTCCATCTACCGGTGGAAGGGAGAGATATGGGATGATGAGGAGTTTCTGCTCTTGGTGAAAACGCGCGTGGATCTCTTCGACGAGGTCAGGGCAACGATAAAGAAGCTGCACTCCTACGAACTGCCTGAACTCTTCTGCATTCCCATAGAAAAGGCCGATGCAAAAGTAAAAGCCTGGATACTGGAAACAACCCTGGGCGACATGACGGACCTCGACAAGCAGCCGCTATAAACCGGCATTCCGGACAATAACAAATCCACCACCTAACCGAGGACCGAGGGCGGCGGAGAGGGCTTAGATGCCGGGCGCCGTGCCTGCCTGAGCGAGAACGCTCGCAATCAGGCACAGCGCACGGGCAGGCCCGGGGATTGCGAAAAGGTGCCGTTTCCGGACGGAGACCGGGTGGTGAATCCCGGACCGTGCGTATTTCCGGGGGACTGCCGTTCACAGTACTACTTTCGTTTTTTCATGGCCTCAGGGATGGGAATGGCCAGTTTTGCCATTTTTCCGGCCAGGAAAGAACTTGTCATTATCAGCTTCATGGAATCGAGCATGTACCTCCTGCGGAAGACATCCGGAAAATCTTGGACCTCCTTGAACTTTCTCATGTAAAAATCCTTGTAGCATTTTATAACGGCAAGATCGAGGTCCCTGAGTGTCATGGCGTGGGGCTCAACGACCGGCTCAATGAGGTTATACTTGGAGTAGTCCCTCGTCCGGACACGATCCTTCATTTCCCCCCAGAGGTCGGCGTACGGCCACGGCGTGATGAAGAGGAAATGTGCCATGTCGGGGTTGTAGCTTTTAGCGAGTTGCAGGGTGCGTTGGACCGTTTCCTTCGTCTCGTTCGGGAAGCCAAGGACGAATGAAGTTTCGGAAAGCATCCCGTTGGCGCGAATCAGTTCCAGGCAAGTCTTGGACACGTCCGTGGTCAATTCTTTGTTGATGAGGTCCAAGGTTTCCTGGTCGGTGGCTTCGAGTCCGACGTAAACGTGAACGATGCCGGCCTTGCGGTACTTTGGCAGAATCCTCTCATCCCTTACGATGTCCTCCGCCCGGGTTTCTATCAGGATGTGTATTGGAAGTTTTAGGGCTATGATTCTGTCCAGTATTTCCTCCCACCGGGCGGCGTCATTGGTGGGATATTCATCGGAGACCAGGATTACGTTAACTCCATAGCGCCTGTGAATGTTCTCGATTTCCTCGGCGACGGCCCGGGGCTCTCGATATCTCCAGCTCTTATTCCAGAACTTCTGCTGTGAACAGAAGGTGCAGGAGTGGTTGCATCCCCTGGAAGTGCTGACGGCGCCAAGCGTTGACCTTGGAATTACGAAATACTTGTACAGTGACCAGTCGGCCAGGTCGAAGGCCGCGGGATAGGCATCCAAGTCCGCAAGGAAGGAACGTGACGGCGTGTCCACCCATTCACCTGTCTCGGCATCCCTAAAGGAAAGACCGTGGACGGAACCGGGATCATCGCCATTCCGTAGTGCAACCAGGAGTTCATAGGTTGTCTCTTCGCCTTCGCCGCGGATGATGAAATCGATGTTTCCACCCGAGTCGTCCGCCAGCTCTTCGGCCATAAAAGTGGGGTGCACGCCCCCGGCAAAGATCACTATGTCCGGGCATTCATCCTTGGCGATTCCGGCGAATTCAAGGACAGCCGGAACCGTGGCGGTGATGGAAGTAAGGCCGAGGTAATCCGGCTTCTCCCGGCGAAGAACCTTACGAATATCGCGCTTTCGGTGAAAAAGGCTCATTGCGTCGTAAATCACGACTTCCATACCTGCCTTGCGGGCCGCCGATGCAATGTAGAGGAGATTAAGGGGGAGCCAGCGGCCGGCTACCTCCACCACTCCGCAATGGTAGGAAGGCGTGGCCAGGAGAAGCTTTGTTTTCTTCCGCGTCACCATGTTAACAATCCCGTCCGGTCGCGGCGGCTTCTTCGTCCTTGTCCTTCCACCCCGGCAAAGCCCGCAACCGTCTTCGCAGGTGGAACCAAGCGTAGATACCAACTCCAAGCATGGTAAATATCAGGACGTGTTTGAGGATGAGGATCGGCACCAGTTCCTTTCCCAGTGCCGGGAACCATTCAAAGCGCATGAAAAAGATAGTCCTTATTATGCCGGTAAACACTATGACCACAATGGAACCGAGAACAAAATGCACGCAACGGCGGTAGCTGCTACGAAAGACCTCCAGCGTCTCGCGTGAAGGTGCCCTACCCAGGTCTTTCGCCGACCAGCCGAGCCAAAGCGCCGAAATGAGCAGAAGCCCGGTTGAAACGTCGTGGACGTAATTGTTCAACATGAGACTCACGCCGAGGGCGTGCGATATTGGCCCTGTCACTGGCATCCCTCCAGGCTAATAAGTTTACCGTATAACAGGTTAAACAACCCGCGGCTGCCCCGCCTGGGCCCGGCGGCATGCCCCGGAAAAGGGGATCTGCGACGTGCGCGCCTGAAGATTGCAATGCCGCAGGCGACGGCCGAGTTGCGTTCAGGGGCGAGGCTGTTTGTGAGACTGCTCACCAAGTGCGGGCGCAAATTCATGTCGAAGATGTGGTAGGTGCTCCGGAACGGAAAATAGAAAATGAACCTGTAAGAAATGACGAGGAGCACGAAAACGAAGAGGCACCACGTCGCCAATTTTCGTCCCTTCCACCCGGCGAAAAGATGCAAGTGCAGGAGGGTACCGTAGGCAACCCAGACTACAAAACCCATCGTCTCAATGGGATCAAAGCTCCAAGCCTTACCGAAGAGAAGAAACTCGTAAATGGAGCCCGAAACGAGCATTGCGGAATGAAGAAAGAAGCCCACCAAGAGAGATAGTGAAAGAAGTTTGGAGACCATTGGAGAGGGTTCCTTGCGAAGAAGAAGCACCTGCAACGCTATGCCGGCGTTGGCCGTAAGGGTCCCGAAGGCCAGCCACGCCAGGAGGGCGTGAGCGTCCAGCACCAGCGAACGCTCCGAAATTGTCAGGGCGTGAGTGGTCGGGTCGAAGGCCAACCCCTGAGCCAGGAGGGCTGCCGCAACCAGGCAAGCCCACGGGGTTACTCTCGGGATGTTCCCACGAAACGCGTCCCATAGAACCCCCGACGCCAGTACCGCGAGAGCCATGGAAAGAGCGCTTTCGTAAGTACCGAAGAGAGGAAGGTGTCCGGCGGTGTACCACCTCGTCACCCATACCGCGCCCACGGCCGCCAGGCACAACCAACCGGCGATGGCCACTCCCACCTCGCGACCCCGTGAAAGCTTACGGAACAACATCGGCAGACCAGGAAGTCCCGAACAAGAGCACAGTACGATGAGAACCGCCGGGGCCACGACGTCGTAAGTCATCGTTTTCCCCCCATCGTAGTACCGGATGAAGGTTGTCCCAAGGGAGAGCCTCCCCATCCGCGGATTACGCCGCCCCTGTTTTCTTTCCCAGGAAGCCATTGTATTTCAGCCCGTTTACCTTGGACCCGAATAAGAAGACCCACCATTCCCAGGAGGTAACCCATAAAGAGCCAGGGAATTCCCCAATCGCGAAGTAGGGTGAATTCACCCCAGTAGCGGATTTCCGGGAAGCGCAAACGAAGTCCCTCAAATCTCATGTCTTCTCCCAGGCGCAGGATTTTGCGTCCGAGTTCCAGCTTGCCTCTGGTTACGCGGACAGCCAATGCCGGATGAACCAGATTGAGGCTCTTATTATGAATCTTGCCTTTAACGATAACGGCGTCGGGGTAAACACTTACGTAAATCCGAAAGGGATATTTTACGGATTGTATAAAATCTTCTTCGCCGGGCGGGAAGACATTCAGCTTGACGAAGGCGCTTTCCAACACGGTGCCATTCCGGTTCAATAATTCGTAGCGAGGCGCGTAGCCGATACCGGCAAGCCTAATGAAGGTCGCGGGACCGACCCACAGGGGGCTGTTCATGCGGATGCGTCTCTCTCGTCGGCCGGGAAGAATCCGCACATCCGCCTCCAGTCGCGTAAAGAGAAGGCTGTTTCGCCAAAAAGCAGTGTCGATTCGCTCAACTTTAAAGGAGGTATTCGGCCGGCCAAGGGCGAACAGCCCCGAGGCGGACTGAGACAGGAACGGGGCGGTTTTGCCGGTAAAAGTTTCACCAACCGCCACCAGTACGCGTCCTTTGTAGCGAGTCGCCATCGTGAGGAGAAAGCCGACCGCCACAAGAAAGAAGGCGCCGTGGAAGAGGTAAGTTCCCAGGATAGACCACCTGTTTTTTACACCGAAGAACGCGCTTGACCCTCCGGTGTTTTTTTGCGGCTTGTAGCCTCCCCGCCTCATCAGGCTGCAAACCTCCTCTTCTCCCTCGTCTGCTTGTAGCAACGATTCCCAGGCCGGGGCGTCGGGAAGGTGCAGAGGTTCTTTTGATAGAGCACGAATGAGAATCGGAAGCCGACGCCAAAGACAGAGGGCCGTATTGAAAAGCAGCAATCCGAAGGCCAGCCAGAAGGGCAAAAGGGTCGCAATTTTCCGCACCACGCCAGGCGGAGTGACCGTGGACCAAATGGCCAGGAGGGCAAAGTATAGGCCCAGGGAAACCATCAGGACGACCGACAACTTCCAGGAACCCATGAGATTCCAGGCCGGCGACCTCAGAGCCCGAACCCTGGAGGTGAATCTAACCCACATTGAAGACGTGGGCGCTCCCTTTCATGACGATATTGACGCCCCAAAAAGAAACCAAGACACCGCTTATGGCGAAAACCAATGCCCATGCCAGTTTTCTTCCTTTCCAACCATGGGTGACCCGCAGGTGCAGGACCACGCCGTAGATCAGCCAGGATAGGAGAGCCCATGTCTCAACGGGATCCCACGACCAGTAGGAGCCCCAAAGCTCCTTGGCCCAGATTGCTCCGGCGGCGATCATTATCGCGTCGGTTATAAAGCCGAAGACGGTCGCCCGGAACATGAGTTCGTCCAAGCGGCCCAGCTCCTCCTTGGGTGTTGTCTTTTTCTTTCCGGATTTCAAGAGGTAGGCAATTCCCGCGCCGCACGCCACGGTGTAGGAACCGTAAGCAAGCCAGGCAAAGAAAATATGGATGTAAAGCCAAACAGACCTGAGTGCCGCGACCATCGGCCGGATGCCGGTGTCGGAGAAGGCACCGCCTCCAAGGATAAGCAGAGCGAAGGGAAGGGCGCCAACCGCGAGCAACGGGTACCGACCACGCCAACCCGCCCAAAGGGTCAAGGTAACAATGAACCAACTACCTACCAGGCCATTTTCAAAATTTCCGATTGTCGGTACGTGACCCGTGACGCCCCAACGCCAAACCACCAAGATTGTGTGAAGAAGCAGGCCAAGGGCAATAACGTACCAAAGCAACTTCATGAGCCTTGGTTTATTAAAAGCCTGGGCGAAAATCTGCCCGCCCACTGCTAAGGCGTAGAGCACCAACGTGCTCCAGAAGAACACCGCGAATGCGCTGCTCATGGAACACTCTTCCAATCGAACCGTCTAAATACGAACATTCTCACCGCCCACCGGGTTCCATCGCTGAGACCACGTGTTGACAACTAACCCGGTACCAGCGCTCTTTTGAAGGTTGAGGTGCCCCTCATCGCCGAGCCGGAGGTTCAGGCTTTCCCCGTCCTTCCGCACCGAATGAAGTAAATATTTCAAGTACTTGCCCACAACTTTGACCGGAATCAACTCAACTGATCCCTTGGCCCGTGAGATATGATCGAGGACTTTTGTAAAGTGCCCCAGGAGGCTTTTCTGCGCTTCCGCATCCCGGAAAGTCAAGCCGGGCGTAACACCAATTGACATTATTATTCCTCCCTTCATTTGGGCGTGGATTTTTTCACGCCAAGGTTTCCCTGGAGACTCTCAAATATCCATTGTACCTCATCTTGGTTGGCCAACCTAAAGAACTCCGCTCGGCCTGCAAGCTTGAAATCGCCGCCCTTCCAAGCCAACACAACCTCCCTGCGATAGGCCAGCATCCGCCATATCAGCCCCGAGGTGGCCAAGAGAAAACCGATTATCAGGAATCCGCCGCCGCGTTCCGCCACTACTCTGAAACTCGCCCAGTACCGTAGGTTCTGCAGTACGAGCCGGTCCTCACCAACGTCGGCAGCCTCATCCAGACGAAGACTTCCCTGAAATAGGGTGAGGCCCTTCCTGACCACCGTGATTGGAATATCCATTGTCGGGAGTTCTTTCTCGCCGGGAAGGCCCGAACCGGGTTTCAGGGGTGCAATGATTACCTCCAGCGCCCCGTTTAACGGTACACGGGTGGATGTTTTACCGTAGATATTCGCGGCCGCGGACACCCTGTCAAGCGTAAAACCTTTATGGTCCTGGAGCCAAAAGACCGGTGCAACACCCGCCGATTCCACCAGAACGGAGGTGTCACCCCACTTGGCCGGGTGGTTTACCCTGGCGATCTGAACTCCTCCTCTGTCCTTTCCGGTTCCAACCAGGGTGGCGGCCAGGTATATCGGGGCTCCGCTCTTGAACTTTGCGGTAACGTTTTCCAAAGCGAAGCCCAGGGTTGGTGGGCCGCCAAGGGGCGGAAGCCGGAGGATCCTGCCGTAGTGGCCGCAAAAGTTTTGGCCCTCCACGAGCCGGACGAGACCCACGAAGCGTGTGTAGTAAAGTTCAACTCCACCTATGCAAAGGAGGAGGAAACTCAGGTGAAAGAGCAGGAATCCGATAGGAGCAAAGCGGTGTTTCACACCCCAGATAAGGCCTTCCCCCGCGTCTATCGGCCGGTACCCGAAGCCCCGTAAACACTCTTCGGCGGCGGCCGGACCGCGCACCGGATCAATGGAACCGGATAGTGCCTCCTTTGAACCGGCCGTTCGCCTCAGTGCCTCCTCCGACGGAGGATGGGCACGGCAGAGTCGAAATGTGGCCGGTCCACGGTCCGCGAGCACCGCCAGAAGGTTCGCAAAGAAGAGGCCCAATACTCCAAGAAAGACGGGACTGGTGGGTATCCTACCGAGGTCCAGGGTTACCAGGAAGAAGTGATTTAATTCACTCCCCATCACAACCTTGCTGAAGGCGTCCTCTCCCAACACCGTCGCCTGGGGTACAAGAACGTTGAGCAGAAGCAGCACCGCTAGAGTGCAAAGCAACCAAGTCGTTGTTTTCAAGGAAGAAAAGCGTTTCCAGAGCGATTTCAAGGGACAATCCCGATGGAAGGAAGCCTTACGACTGCGTTATTCGGAGAGCCCATCACCGTCGGTTCGGCGTCGTCGGCAAAATCCCACGCCGTTACCATCCACGTCGCGCCTTCGCGTCTCACCAGGTATTTACAAAACAGGATTTCCGAGCGCGTCGGCCCGGCTTTTTTGCCGCTAACCGCCCACAGGGTTTTCACAATCCAGTATTCCTTTGTGCGAACCCGGACTCGTCCACCCGGAAGGGCCGTTACGCTCAAGACGTCTAATCCCATGAGCCTGTTTTCCTGGCGGCGGTGGTTTCTCTCGATATAGCGGGTGTCTGTAAGAATGTTGTTCACCAGCGCCCGGGAGGCTGGAATCCGCTCGGCAAAGCGTGGATCCCCCCCCGTGGCGTAAAGATGGCTGCTCAAGGCAAGGTAGCTGTAGACCGTCTCGACGGCGTTTTTCCGGTCCGTCTTCGATAGAATCCGCGGTTTCTTTGCCGCCATGGCCAACGGCGCAAAAAACACGTCTCGTTCCTGGGCTACCGCCAGAACCATAAATACCGCAAGGGCCCCTGCTATTATCTTCAGAAAGGGTTTCACCATTTACTCCAGGCGGCGATCGGCCACAGTAGCGCGCCGAATAAGATCATACCAAGGCCGACAAAAATGGGCAGGGGGTGGTTCCTGCGCGAAATGTCTATCTCCGACCACTTCCTGAGTCCGGCGAAACCGACGCGATAGCCATCTTTCAAATCAGCGAAGTGGCCCGGCAACAACTCGCCTCTGCCAAGCGTCGCACCGTCGTGCTTGATTTGCAGGGCAAGCTTAGGATGACCCCGCATACCTTTATTCAAGGTGCTCAAGTCCACTCTTCCCGCCACGCCAAGGTGCTTTTTTGCAATGGTGAACACGCCCTCGAAGCTGGCGGCCGGTTCGTGAGTCGAACCGGCATTCCATCCGGAGGACCGACCACGGGTTCCAAGCGGCCCCGGGTGCCGGGTCGTAAAGGGAACGAACCTATCAAAAAGAGTCTTGCCTTTATGGAGGATTACTATTCTCGGGCAGAAGCCGAAGGCCCCTTGATAAAAACGCAGGGAGCCCAACGAAGCCTGCTCTTCCGGGGTTACGTTGACCATAAAGGGCTTGTAGCCCACTGCGATCAAGTGGAGACGACTGCGTGGAAAAAAACCGCCGTGCCCGTCGGGAACCAGATCGACTTTAACGAGGTCGAGGGTGATCCGCATCTCGTTGACATTGAAAAGGGGGCCCGCGTCGAACTCCTGTAAATGGGTGGTTATGGATAGGGGAACCGCCTCCCCCTCGGTCAACACTACGAAACCATGGAGGCCGAAAAGCCAGTTGGCGAGACCCCCGCCCCCTATTGCAACGAGTCCCAATAAGATCAGGGCCAGAGCCGCTCCTTTTCCCCTGAAACGCCTCCGCGCAACCATTCCCCAAAGTTCCAGAACGGCGCCGGCGAGGCAGAAAAGAACCAGGAGCGCTACCAGCGACGCGAAGACCGCCGGATGTAGTGAAATCCACCCCTCTTTGAAGACGCTCCAGTAGGCAACAACGACCGCGAGCAGAAAAACAATCGAGGCCTTTGTGCTCCATTGCAATCGAGCGATGATAGTCTCCCTAAACCGTTTTGCTACAAAAATGGGCGGGAGATATCTCTCCCACCCAGGACTTTTCTTTCTTCCGCTCCTAGTAATTTAACGGGCGCGAGAAAGGCTTGGTACCCCCCCTACCACCGGAGTGCCGCGTACAACTGCTGTATCCATCGGCGCTGCCCAGAGTATAGCAGGTCACCGCCGTACCCGTCCAACCACCGGGATCGTAGAAGCGCAGGCCGCCGCCGTTCATGAAGCGGTAGGCGTTACGCGTACCGCCAGCGCCGTTGTTGAAGACCTGATCGGTCCCGTGGATACGACCGAAACCGGCCTTGGTTGGTGGGTTTTCCCCGTTGCTGTTGGCGCCGCCGTGGCAGTTCAAGCAGGCGATGCCGAAAATGCTGCCATTATTGCCGGCAATGCGAGCGGTCCCGGTCAGGTTGGTGGAGTCGATATACATGGCGCTACCGTCGCCGTGGACGGCAAATCCCCAAGCTACCGGCTTGTGGCAGCGTTCGCAGACGTAGGTGGCGATGCTGTTTCCCTCGGTGGCCGTTCCGCTCGCATCCTTGAGCAGGTATTCCGAGGTTGATCCGTGGGCGTTGCCGCTCGCGCCGTTGGCCCCGTCCACCGTGTGGCAGTCGGCGCAGCCCATGACCGAGGTGTCGTTCCAGTTCGGGTTGCCTTTCTCATCGGTACCCATGCTGGTAAAACCGCCGGCGTCGTAAATGGTGGAATTTCCACCGCCTAAACCGGTGTATACGGTGTAAATGGAGGTGGACTGTCCGCGAATGGCGTGGCGGGCGAATGTCCCCTTGGTGGGAGGATTGCCGCTGATCATGGATTTGATGTCCACCACGCCGCCGCGGTTTTGCTGGTCCACTTCATTGGTTATCCCGGCGTCGCCGAAGGGGTTGCTGGGCGAGCCGCCGTCGGCGGCATTGAAAGTGACGCTGGCGCCGTTGCTGTCGTGGCAGCTCAAGCAGAAAGGATCTAGGTTGGTGGAGGTCTGGGTACGCCAGACGGCGTTGCCGCTATTCCAATTGGCCGCACCCGCGGGCATGCCGCTCTTGTCGTAGCTGTAATAGGCGGTAGTGCTATCCGCGTTGCGGAGGTCAATAACGCCGTTCATGTGTTGCCCCGTGACAATGATGGCCGGGCCGGCTACCACCTTGCCTTCGGCGTGGCAGACAACGCAGTCGAAATTGGTCAGCGTTCCACCCATGGTGGCGCTGCCGTTGCCGACGTGGTGGGATTGCAGTGAGAAGTCGGGTAGTACGGGACGGAGGTTGTGTGGACCGGTGGTGCCGGGCTCGCCGCTCTTGCCGTGGCAGGCAAGGCAATTGCCACTGCCCGCAAAGCCATTCTTATGTTTGTGGCAGTTGATGCAACGGGTTCCCTGGTTGTGAGTGTGATCCCCGCCGGAGGTATCGTTGCGGTAGTGAATCGTCTTGGTATGGCAAGCCTCGCAGATACCGTCGTCCGTGGGAGTGGCGTTTGCATCCACGGTATAGGCACCCAGGTAACTATCCTGGGGGTTGGTTCCTCCGGCCTTGTCATCAACGTGAAAATCTATGGTTTTCACTCCACTGTTCGGGGTTCTGAGGGATTCACGGATAAGATAAATGTTGCGTGTCTTGTGGGGAGTATGGCAGGTTAAACAATCCAACGCCCAGCTTCCGTATTTCGTGCTCGTATACTGGCTGGAGTGCGTCTCCAGGTTGTGGCAATCAGTGCACATCTCGGAACCGTGGGTTCTCCTTAGGAGCGTTCCCTCGCCGCCCGCCGCCGTTCCCTTGTTGTTGACGCGGATGGCCATGTCCACGGTTGTGACGTTGCCGGCGGCATCCGTGGCTCGGGCCGCCAGCGTATGGCTGCCGTTGCCGAGGGCGGTAACATCGAGGTTAAAGCCGTAGATACCGCAGTTTGTCCCGCAGTTGTAGTTGCCGTTTAGAGATGCGGGGGAGAATGCGCTCCCATCAACCGACCACTCCACGGTGGGAGCGGGGTCTCCGGCGTCGAAGACCTGAACCTTCGCACGATCTATTCCACCTACCACCGCGTTACGTGCCGGCGCAACGAAGAGAACCGTTGGTGGAACTTGATCCGCGCCGCAGGCGGTCGTGGTGAATGGTCCCACAACTTCCGGGTTGGTCCCCGTCACGCCGTCGACGTCGGTATAGGTGAATCGTACCCAGTACGAGATACTGGGCGAAAGCCCGGAAATGATGCACTGCCGGGGCGAGGGCCCGGTGAGCGTGGCGCATGAAACGGTCCATGGGCCCGTGGCGGTCGTGCCATACTCCACCTGGGTGGAACTATTGCCGTTTGCGTCCCCGGTGAACTCCGTGACTGCTGTGATCTGTTTACAAGAATTCACGGTTGCCGTGTTGCCCGTGATGGTTGTGTCCTTCGGCGAGCAGACCGGGGTGGTTACGGGTCCCACCACCTGTGGGTTTGTTCCCGAGATGCCGTCCGCATCCGAAAAGGTTACTTCGTAGTAATAGGTGGTGGACGCCGCAACGGTCGAATCCGTGCAGGTCCTCGGGGAGGGGCCGGCAAGGTTGGAACATACGGCCGTCCACGGTCCTGTTGCGGAAGGGCCCACGCTTACGGTCGTCGTGCTGTTATTATTGTTGTCACCGGCGAAGGGCGCTGAAATGGTTACCTGGTTGCAAAGAACACTGGTTGCGGTGGGTACGCCGGTAATAACGACCGCACTCGCCGGTGTGTACGGACCGGCCTGCACGCCCGTTGCGTAGTTGCCGCAGTTGTCTTTCGCAAATATCTTGTAGTAATAGGCTTGTCCGTTGGTCAACCCCGTATCGACAAAGGTCTGTAGACTTCCTACGTAGCGAACCGTACTGGCCCCGATGGTGTTGCCGGCGATGTACGTCGCGCCCTCGGAGGGGGTGTCCGAGATGGCCGACGTGCTTCTTAGAATTACCACCTCGGCAAAGTCGGCATCGCCTGGGTTTGTCCAGTTCAGGACTATCTGGGTGTCACCCGGGGTGATAACTCCCCACGTAGCGTCTGAAGGGGAAAGGTTGTCAATTGTAACGGTGGCGCTGGCCGCATCGCTATAGGCCTGTGTGTTCGTACAGGTAACGGCCGTGATCGTGCCGGTGACGATGTAAGTAGAACCCGGCGGCGCCGGCATCGCCGCCGCTGACTTTGGGGTGATTCGCACCTTGTACTGAGTTAACGTGGTAGTAACATTGATGTTCGTCCCCAGGGGAATGCTCACCGTATCCGACGCCGGATTTGACGCCGCCCCGTAAACCGTGCCGCCGGCGTCATTGGTGATCTCGACCAGTGAGATTCCGGAGGAGGACCCGGCCGCAAGCGAGACGGTCACGGCCGTCACGGTGTCGGTTCCCGAGTCCGTCTGAAGCGTGAAGGCATCAAGCATGGTTGCGGGGCCATCGGGGCAGAGAGCGGCGTTGGACGGATCCGCCCCGTTGCCGATGGTCGTGGTTGCCGGAGGAGTGTAGGTGATCCGTACGGAGACCTGGTCATCGTAGAGGCGAACCTCCGCTCTGCGGCTGAATGAAGTTGAAAGGGTATTGTTTAGCCGGAGCAGTACGGAAGTTGCCGAGGGAAGGCTCGACAAGGGTTGCAGTGTTCCCGAAGCGGCCACCCAAGAGGGATCGGTTCCCGTAAAGGTACGCCCTCCGTAGAGTGTAGCCAGCACCGTCGCCCCCGTATTGTCTCGCAATTCCCATGGACCGGCGGTAGACGGCGCTCCCCTATTGTAAACGGTGCAACGGGTGTAGCCGCCGACGAGTTGTATACCCGTTACGGTAGCGCCGGCGGGAACACCCATATTCTCAAAGGTACCCGTCCACTCCCAGTAATTCGCATTACTTACATTTCTGCCGTTAATCCGGGTATACAGGGCGCCCGCCGGATTTCCGGTCGTCCCATCCCACGCAGCCGTGGATTGAGCGCCCGTAGAGGACACGAAGGTTTCCGCGCCGGAGGCGAAGGTCCATGTCTTGGTAACCGTGGCCGCGCTAACCGGTATAACCAGTAGGAGAAGTAAGGACAAACAGAGGGGTGCCTTCAGCTTGCCACCGAAAGATATGTTCTTGATATTCATGGCCCGTCCACCGTCAACGTGTTGCTATCCGCGAAATGTACCCCGTGGCAGGTGAGGCATTGGACGTCGCCGGAGGCATCAAGCTTCAAGTTGTTGGAGGGGTTGCCGTCCCGATCCGCGCCGGCCTGGGGAACCCCGTTTCCGTCCAGCGGGGTCGCCCGGTCGTACCCTCCACCGTCGGCATTCAGAGCAACGCCAACGGGGTGGCTCTTGTAGGTGCCGTCGTAGGTGTTTACCTGGGTGTAACCCATCGTCCAACCTGCGTGGCAATCCCGGCAGAATTTTGCCCCGGTCGTATTATTGCCCGAATCCAAGGTGGCCCTGATAAAAGGCCATGACCCATAGAATTGCCAGCGCTCTCCCACGTTGAAGTTGCCCCCGCCGAAGGAAACCGTCACCCCGGAATCCAGAGCCACGCTCGCTGCGGTAAGGGTGCTTCCCGGCGTAGCGGGGAACCAAGTCGTGCCGTTGTCTTTAGAGTAGTGAAACTTCGCCGTCCCGGTAGCGCCGCCAACACCGTATATTTCAACGAGGTACCATGCCCCATTGCCGCCGCTGTAGGTTCCACCGGAAGTGACGGTGCCCGTGCTTCCTAACGCCGTTATTTGTTTCGCGGCACTGATGTGGGGAGTTCCCCCCTTGCTTGAAACCGCCGCGTGCTGGTCGTGGCAGGTGGAACAAACGATGTTGTTGTTGTAAATCCGCTTGGACATCTCCGCATTGGAAGGGGAAACGGTGTCATAGGTTGCGTTAACCGCGGGAGCGTCGAAAGAATGGCTCGTGCCGCTCGTACCGGGAACAGCCTTGTCGGAATTGTTAATCGGCATGTCCGACGCTACACCGGTGGCATTATGGCAGGACTGGCAAAGGTTCACGTTGCTCGCCGACTGTGTGAGCGCCCCACCCGCCGCGGCGTGGGGTACGTGACAAGACGTATCGCATTCCACGCTGATGGTCACATTTGTGTGATGGGGCGCATCGGTCGCCACGGCGGAGACCCCGAACAAGGCAAAAAAGACGATCGTCAATGCAGTAAGCCTTCTTCCCGTCATGGTGTTCCTCTCGCACCGGTAGTATCAAGGGGTATGGCGCTGTACCAGGCGTTCGTTCCGCTTACAGCGCCACCCACCACTATGAATTGACCATCCAGCGGGCTTACGGTGCCGATCTCGTTGCTAAAGGTGGACGTATCCGGACTCAGGTTGCTGAAGGAATCGGAGTAGATTTCGATGTATTGGAGTGCCGGCGAGGATGTTATGGGCGTCCAGGTCAACTTGAGGTCGCCTCCGCTCTTTACCACCTTAAGGTCGGTTATGGGGGTTACGCCGTTGGCTGCCAGTGGTGTGGCCGATACCTGAGCGGAAGCCGGCCCCTCGATGCCGTTCGTATCCACGTAGGTCGCCAGGTAGTGGTACGTCACGTCGTTCACAAGTCCCGTATCCCTTACCAGGCCGAGGTGTAGATCAAAAGCGCCCATCGGAACAAATGGCCCTGACGCCGACGTCGACCGGTAGAGTTTAACTAGCGTGCCGGCAACCAATACCGGCTGCGCGTTCCAGGCTATGTCAATGACCGTGTTGTACGCGCGGGCCGTGATCACCGGCGAAGTCGACGGCGGGGGTGTCAGGGCCATTTTGCGCACACCCCAGTCTTCAACGAGGTCGTCGTGCACGACGTTGATGCGGTTCGCCGAGCCTGCGTTGAGTTCGGCAACGGGTATGGTCACGGAAACCGTATGGGACCAATCGTTCGCAACCTGCGCGGGTATCGCGTGGGTGTACTGTCCATTCACCAGGAGGGTTACGTCGGTGGTGGTACTCACGTTGAAGAGTTGGAAGTACACGGTGGTATCAACCGACTTGCCGTCCATCTCGTAGTGAATCTCGCCTGGACGGGACCGGTCGCCCGAGGGCAGGAGGCCCACTTCCTGCGCCTCTGGTATCGAGAAGGGTGGCGACCAGAATCCGGCCCACCCGGACCAGTTTCCATAGGTCGTTCCGTCGTAGGCCCTGCACCGCCAGTAGACCATTTGGCTGGGCCGCAGTGTTGAGGCGGGCACGGTCCAGGAGGTCGTCCCGGCCCCCCCCGGCACAAGCGGCGAGACCGACGTCATTTGGTATGCTCCATCGATGAGCAACGCCGTCTCGAAGACGTACGTCACGCGGTCGCCGTCGGGGTCGACCGCGTTGGCCGCCACCAGTGTCGGAGAAAGGCCGGCCACCTCAACACCCCCATCAGGCGCCGAGGGAACCGGAACCGAAGGGGGGTGGTTGACCGGTACGGACAACGTGGTCTGGAAGGACTGGTTGGCGGACCAGTTGGAGTGTTTGACGCCGTCGAAGGCCCTGACCCTCCACCGATAGCTGCCCGAAACACTCACGAATGAGGTGGCGTCCACGGACGTGGTGGCGGCCCCCTCGGGCGCCTCCCAATCTTTGACCAAACTCCAACCACCGCTGTTAATGTAGAGTTCGAAATCATAGAGAATGGGTTGCCCCTCCGGATCCGCAGCATTTGCCACCGTCAACACCACCGGATATCCAACGACGATGGAACTTCCATCAGGAGGACTCTGTGGAACCGGCACCGAGGGTGGCCGGTCCGTATCCTGAGGTGAAAGCCGGAAAACGTCCAACCTCGAGGCGTTTATGGAGGCCACCACCAGTTCCCCCGTCGCCGCCACGTAACACACACCGGCCGGCGTTCTGAACTGGCCGAGGTTGTCGCCGTACTCCCCGATTACCTCGCGTAGACTTCCATCCGCGTTGAATACCTGGACCCGGCTTTGGTATCCGTCGGATGCATAAATATGGCCCGTCGTGTCCACGGCCAGGCCCGCAAGCTGGGTGAATTTACCTTCCTGGCTTCCCAGGCCGCCGAAGGAAGACAGGTACGCCCCGGCCGGGTCGAAACGTTGGATGAGACCGTGGCCCGTGTCCCCCACGAGTATGTCGCTTGTAGGCGTCACGGCGAGCGCCGTGGCCCCCCTGAACTCGCCGGGTCCGTCTCCATTACTCCCAAAAGTGAAAAGGAGTTTAGCCTTGCCGTTAAAAACCGCTACCTTTCCGGCGACGCCGTAAAGCACCAAGTAGCGCTGAGAAACCAAATCAACCGCCACGTCCGTCACCGGTCCCGGTCCCTGGCGGAGATTGAGAGGATGGCCTGCTTGACCATTGCTTATGAGAATGGCTCCGGTACGTCTTCCCACCAGGAGTCGATCGGCCCAGTCACAGGCGATACTGGTCACGCCGGGGACAGAAATCGAACTCTCGGGAGAACCAGCGGAGCCGTCGTAAACGGAGATGGTGCTGGTTGCGCCGTCCACCACGTATAGGTTTCCCGCGGAATCAGTCGCAATGCGCTGCGGGGCCAACAAACCGTTGGTCACCATCCTCTCGGGGAGTGCATCGCTCACGGATATGGTCACGGTGGCTTGGGTATCGGCTCCCTGGTTGTCCGTCACGGTGCATGTAACGGTCACCGCGGCCGGATCAGTCGGAGCCTGGAAGGCGGCGCTTCCCCGGGAACCCGGTAGTATCGTGCCGGCGGTGGAGGTCCAGGCGTAGGTGATCGGGTCTCCGTCGGGATTGAAAGCGCTCGCCAGAAGGCTTGCCGTTTCACCCGTGAACAGTTGGGTGGGATTGGCCGTCAACCCGGTGATGACCGGCGCCGCGTTGAGCACGCTAACGGTTACACTTATGGTCTTGACGCTCACGCTTCCGGATGCCGGGTTGGAACTGAACAGCCCCCCGTTATCCCAGGCCCTGGCCGTAATGGTGTACGTACCTACAACGGATGGGGCAATCCACGTGGTGGTTGCCGTAGCGGTGACTCCCGAAACCGATACGCTGGCCCCATTCGGGAAGGTCCCGGCTGAGGCGGAGAAATCGATCCTGGTGAGCCCCTTGTCGTCGCTGGCGGAGGCGCTTACCTGGGCCGATTGGCCGAGCCCCACGGTTCCGGGATTTATTGTCAGGCTGCCCAGGGTGGGACAGGCGTTGCCCATGCCACACTCCCCGGCCCACGGGGCATAGACCGGTAGGAAAACCAGGAAGCACAGCGGGAGAAAATGAACCGCGACCGAACGAAACCGACGCACTACTTTTATATTGGCGTGTGAGGTTGCCTTGTTGTTGGTTCTGCAAGACATACCACTTTTTATTGGCTTCCTGTCTTCCGGCATATTCAACTCACCCGCCTCCGTTATCACCACAAAAAATAATTTGGTACACTCCCTCCCTTTTACTAATGTAGAGTCATCAGCGGCCTTTGTCAATCCACCAAAACAACCTAAACTCCGCGGTTCGAAGACGCGGACGTTTCAATCGCGGGATTTGGTGGCAACCTGAATCCACCACCTAACCGAGGACCGGGGGCGGCGGAGAGGGCTTAGATGCCGGGTGCCTGCCTGTGCGTTCCGCACGCAGGCAGGCCGAGCCGGTTTGAGCGGAGTCGTAGTATCACTACATCGAGCGTCAAACCGGTGAAGACAACAACGCAGATAAGCCTTATCCCGCCGTACCTGCCTGCTCCGCGCTTACGCGCAACGCGGTAGGCAGGCGAATCCCGGTTCAGGTGGCGAATTTAGGGCAATAGCCCTGCTTGACAAATAAAAAAAGAGGTGGAAGGGTGGAAAGGGTAAAATCGGTCTTCCGGCGCAGAGTGTGTTATATTTCAGACAGCCTCGGCGTGGGCGCCGGGCTCCATTAAACAGTATCTAGGAGGCGAGCTTGAGTGAAGAGAACAATAAACCGGTCTCCCCGTGGAAGGAAATAACACAGCCATTCATCGATTTGGTCCATGCCCCTCGCGCGCTGTGGGGCGTGAATCTGCCATATTTTATCGAAGGTATCTCCTACTTCGGGTGGCTAACGCTGTTGGCCATCTTCTTCAATAACTTCGTAGGTCTCAACGACATTCACGCGGACTGGATGGTGAGTTTCCTCACGGCGGGCATCACGCTGTCCATGCTCTTCTTCGGGGGCGTCGCCGATAAGATCGGCGTTCGTAAAGCCCTCATTGTGGCTTTCACGCTCATGTTCATCGGGCGCTTCATCATGGTTGGGAGCGTGCATTTCTTCCCGCTGAACCAAGGTTGGGGCTCGCCGCTCTTTTATACCAGTTTATTGGGTTTGCTCGGTGTGATCCTGGGCTACGGCCTCTACCAGCCGGCCTCCTACACGGCCATCCGGGAGTTTTGCGACGAACGCACCTCCGCCATAGGCTACGCCATGCTCTACGCCGTCATGAACGCCGGTGCGGCCATGCCTGGGTTCATCTCGCCGCCCATCCGCCACGCGTTCGGAATTCCCGGGGTCTACTGGACCTACGTCGGCCTCACGGTCCTGAGCCTCATCGTGGTCATGGTCATCCTGACCAAAAGAGTCCAGAAAACGGTGCTGAAAACGGTGGCCGAGTACCGCCTCCTCCACGAAAAGGAGAACACTGAGCGGGACCAACAGCAGCTCGACAAAATGACCCGGGAGAAGGCCGCCCTGGTCGGCAAACCGTGGAGTAACCGGGCGATGTACTGGATCAAGAACCACCCCCTGGCTAACGGTAAATTCGCCTTCTTCATTTTTTGCCTCATGCCCGTCCAGACGCTCTTCGCCTACAACTATCTGGTCCTGCCCCAGTACGTGTCCCGGGCCATGGGACCCATCGGCCAGCGGTACATGGAGTTCTTCGTCAACGCCATCAACCCCATCCTGATCTTTATTCTCGCGCCGGGCATCGCCGCCCTGACCCGGAAGCGCAATGTCTACAACATGATGATTGCCGGGACCTTCGTGATGGCGGCGCCGGCCTTCCTGCTCGGCATCAAACCCAGCCTCATTCTGTTGGTGTTGTACATCGTCATCATGTCAGTGGGAGAAGCGATGTGGCAGCCTCGCTTCCTGCAGTACGCCGCGGAGATCGCCCCAAAGGGTCGCACCGGCGCCTACATGGGAGTGGCACAGTTCCCCTGGTTCCTGACCAAGGTGGTGGCCGGCCTGTACGCCGGATGGTTCCTCATGCGCTACTGCCCCGAACAGGGTCCCCACAATACGACCACCATGTGGTTGATCTTTGCCTGTGTCGCCATGACCTCCACCATAATGCTGATCCTGGCCAGGAGCTGGGCTGGCAAGGACTTTAAAACGAAGGCTTAACGGGGTAATTCGAAGCGAGCCGGTTTTCCTCAGCGCCGCGACAACGCCGCTACGAGACGGAGAGTTTCTCGCCCCACCTTGCCAAAACGGTGAGGTTCCACAGAAGTAGACCCAGGTCCTTTCCCTCCTGGTGTTCATCGAAAACACGCCGGATTGCTTTTCGGTGAAAATAAGGGTCAAACCACGATGCACCCTCCAGTACATCGCGGATCTTATTCTTCAGCGGCCCCCTTATCCAGGTGCTCCAGGGCACCGGGAAACCGGTCTTGCGCCGGTAGGCTACGGAGCGCGGGAGGCCGATTTTTACGGCGTACTTCTTCAGGAGAACCTTCGTAACGCCGCCGCTCACCTTGAACCGTTCGGGAAGGTGAAAGGCCAGTTCCACGAGGCGCCGGTCCAGGAAGGGAACCCTGAGTTCCACGGAGTGCGCCATGGCCATGCGGTCGGAATGTGTTAGGAGGTTGTCGGGGAGCCATCCCCTCGTCAGGACGGAGAGTATCGCGTCGAGTGGCCCGCGGCCGGTCGGCACCTCGGTGTAGAAGGCATCCAGCGTCCTATCGTATGGCGGCGCCGTACAGCCCTTCACAAGCTCGTTCATGCGCTCCGGAGCCAGCGGCGCGGTGAGATCGTAGCGCATCTTTCCCGGGAGCTGGCCGGCTTCGGCATTTCTTATATCCTCCCACCGGCGAAGGTAGTCTCGCTTGGGATCGATAGCCGCCACCATACGACCCAACCGCCGCGCGCCCGGCAGACCTCTTAACCTCAGAATCGTTTTTATCTGCCTCAGCACCCTGTCAAGGTGATAACCGCCGAGGATTTCGTCGGCGCCTTCTCCCGAGAGAAGCACCTTTACGTGTTGGCCCGCCAGGGCGCATACGTGGTAGAGGGGAAGGATCGCCATGTCGGCTACCGGGTCGTCCAGGTGGTCCAGGACGGAATCGAGGCTATCCGCGAAGACGCCCGGAGAAATGACCAGCTCGTGGTGGTCGGCCTCAAGGAGCTTGGCCACCCTTTCCGCCCACTCACGCTCGTCGTATTTTCCAGCGCCCTGAAAGGCCACCGTGTAAGTGGAGAGCTTCTCCCCGCCCGCGCGCCTCACCCCGGCCGCCACAACCGAAGAATCAACTCCCCCCGAGAGGAGCACTCCAACCGGTACGTCGGCTACGAGGCGTTCCCGGACGGAGTCTTCAAAGAGGTCGCCCAAGGCCTCCACCGCTTCTCTTTGCGTCCACCGGCCAACTCGTTCGCCGATGGGAAGCGTCCAGTAGGGAAAGACCTTTATGCCGCCCTGGTCTATCGTTAGGATGTGGCCCGGCGGGAGCTTCTGGACCGATTTGAAGAGGGTTTTCGGAGCGAGAACGTAGCGGCAGGCAACCTGTTCGGCGAGTGCCCTTGGGTGCACCCGGCGGCTTACCTCGGGATGGTTCAGGATTGGAGGAATCTCGGAGGCGAAGACCAGCCCGTCCTTTATCCTTGCCCAGTAGAGGGGCTTGATGCCCAGGCCGTCCCGGCATAGTGTCAACCGTTCCTCTTCGCGGTCCCAGAGGGCGAAGGCCCACATCCCGTGGAAACGCGACAGTGAGCCCAACCCCCGGCAGGCCAGGGAGCGCAGCACGACTTCGCTATCGGAATGGCTATAAAAACGCTCTCCCGTGCCCTCCAGTTCGGCCTTGATTTCACGGAAGTTGTAGACTTCGCCGTTATAGCTGAGAACGTAGCGCCCACGGGGACTTTTCATCGGTTGCCCAGCGGCGTCGCTAAGGTCGATGATAGATAGGCGCCTGTGGCCCAGGGCGACTCCTCCTTCGCTCCACATTCCTTCGGCGTCGGGGCCACGGTGCGTCAACCCGGCGGCCATGGTCCGCACCCTTTCGGGCCGGCTGCGATCCGAATCGCCGAAGCAGACCTCACCGCATATTCCGCACATCCGAGCCTCCCGCGACATTCTAAGCTTGGGGGAGTTGGGAAGTCCAGCAAAATTTCTGCACCCGGTTTGCCCGCACGGCGCGACGTTTCTATCGTTCTCTTCCGCACGGTCAATGTCTACCGAGGCATACGCTTAATCCCGGCGCCACGTGCGGAGACAACTGCATCCGGCATTGTACGGGAGTCCCTTCTCGTTTCAGAGGGTGCGGCGTTTACCGCTTTCTTCATCGACTTCGATAAGTTCTCCGGCCTCCACTGTGTGGAAGGAGAGCACGATAACCGGTTCCAGCCCGGTTTCAAAAGCGTGGGGCACCTTTTCCGCTATGACGTAGAGCGACTTGCCGGGAAAGGCGGGATCAAAAGGCCTCAGGACCGACTCCCTGCCGTCGATTAACGCCGTGCCGCCGCCACCGATTACGGCCATGTACTGGACGGAGTTAGGGTGATAGTGCGAAGGCGTGGTAGTTTCGGCTCTCAGAACAAACATCCATGCGCTCTTTATTCCGGCCGGCAAACGTTTTTTTACGAGCGCGTCCGGAAGCGGCGCACCCTCAAAGGGTGCCTTGCCCTCTTTCAACCGTTCCAGCAGTTCGCTGGCCAGATTCCTTGCCAGTGAGGTTTTTCTCCATCCATCCACCAACTCGGCCAAGGTTTTTATTCGGTACATAGTCATCGGAACTCCCGGATACCGCGTGGAATACGCGCTGGGAATGAGTATACACCCTAAGCGCTCCATGGTGGTGCCCGACAACCGATTGACTCTTTTGTGCCCAATCTATAGCATGAACGAGGAGGCTGGTGTGCGGAAGGTTATCCCTATTTTAGAGGATGGTTCGATCAGTGTTCCCAGCAAGATGGTCGGAGACGTTTTCGGCAGGGCGAAAGAGGTCGTCGTCCACGTTCGCTCCGGCTGCATAGTCCTTTCCCCAATCTACGTCGACCTCGATTCCGGCGCGCTTCCCCAACTTATCGAAGCCTTCCATAAGTGGGAAGCGTTGAATACGGTGCTCACCGAACACTTCGACCGTTCCGATGCCGAAGCCGTCCAATTCGAGGGCGACCTTTCCATTCTTGCACTGAGCGACGTATTCCTCTTTCTTTCGGCGAGCAAGAAAACGGGTGTTCTTCTACTCGACGGCGACACGCGGTGGGGCTTCTTCTTCGACAACGGAAGCCTCGTCCACGCCGCCGTCGCCGACGCGAGGGAAGGACTCGCCGCCTACCTCCTCAGGCGCCGTTTCATCAGCGAGCAGGATTTGGCCCAGAGTCTCGATCTGCTCGGCAGGAATCCGGACGGCGGCGCCGTTCTGAAGGGCGTTTCCGGCCTAAGCCGGGAGGAGTTTTCCGAACAACGCATTCGTTGCGCCGAAAACTCCGTTTATCAGGTCTTCACCTTTGAAAAAGGCGGGTTCAGCTTCCGGAACGGCGTCCTGTCAAACGCCTGTAAGCTTGACATGCCCATGACCACGACCAACTACGTTATGGAGGCCACCAGGCGAATTGACGAGTGGGTAAGGCTGAAGGACAGGGTCCCTCCTCCCGATGCGGTGCTGGAGATCGTTGAAGACATAACCGCCTCTACAAAATTGTCCTTCGAGGAAGACGAAGTGCTGAGCAAGATCACGGGCACGCGCAGCGTTGACGAGATTCTCGCCGTCTCGAAGGTAAGCGAGAACGAGGGAAAAAAAGCCCTGGCTTCTCTGATAGCCGCCGGTTTGGCCAGGATAACGAAAGAATCCCGAAAAACTGAAGCGCCCAAGAGCCCCCCGCCTACGATCGGAGAAGAGGAAAGGGAGTCTATTCTTTCTCTGATTGAACACTACAACAACGTTTTCTCTACGATCTACCAGGCACTCTCCATGGAGGTGGGCAACAAGGTGGAGGTGATTCTCGGGGCCTTCTTCAAGGGGCTGGAAGCGGGCAAGTCGCTCCTCGCCGGGATGGACTTCAACGCCGAGGGAATGTTGCCCGCCGAATTGCTCCTCGAGAGGACGGCGCGCCTTCAGGACAACCGTGAGGCAAGCCTGGTCAGGGAACTAAACGAGTTGCTCTACTTCCAACTCTTTGCCGTAAAGAACACCCTTGGCGAGGAAATGGAGGCCGGCATAGTAGCCATGGCCAAGAACCTGCTGAATGCCTGATGCAACAGGAGAGGAAAATGCCGAGAAAGGCTGGAAGTAAGACTGCAAGGGAAGGAATGTCTCAGGGCCGGGGACCCCGGCCGGGCAGGGGACGTTACGGCGCCCTACTGGAGAAATTGTCCATCGGTTCCTTCGATATGGATATGGACGGCACTATTACCTTCGCCAACCGCGCCCTCGAGAGAATCTTTCACCTTTCCACGGGTCAGGTAGCGGGGAAAAACAGCCGTGACCTCACCGCGTCTGAATCCGGCGGCGCCTTCAGTAAAGTCGTCAGGAGGATCCTGAACACGGGGGAATCCAACATGGGCGAGATCGCCGATGTCGTTCTCAGGGATGGCGCCAAGGCAACCCTGGAGATTTCGGCGGTTTTGGAGGAAGGGAAGAACGGTTCTCCACCCTTTATTCGAGGATTGGTGCGAGAGGTATCCGAAAGGGTGGAAGAGTGGCGAATGGTACTCAACACCCTGCAGAGCTTTCCATTTGCCATTGCCCTTCTGGATGGCAACGGTGATGTTCGCGTCGTCAACGACGCGTGGCGCAGTAAGATTCCTTCCCGCCGGGGGGTTAAGGCCCGCAGGCCCGGGGACGATTATCTCAAGATGCTGAACCGCTTGGCAAGGACGGGGGATGAAGGCGCCGCGAGGGAAGCCGAGAGTATAAGGGCCGTTATTAATGGGCAACGCGTCGCCTGCTCCCTTGAGTACAACGCTACACTCGGTGGCGAGAAACGCTGGATTCACGAGATGATTAACGCCTGCCCACCGGGCGGGGCTTACAGAGAGGTGCTGTTGGTAAGGAGGGACATCACCGAACACCGGGCCGCGGAGGAGGAGGTTGAAGCCCTCTACAAGTCCATCGATTCTATGGTTGACGGAATGGCCCTAATGAACATGGAACTCGGTTTACTGTACGCGAACCCGGCCTTCGCCAGCGCTCACGGCTACGATGCTCCCGCCGATGTAATCGACAAGTCCTACCTCGACCTCTTCCCTAAAAACCAGCGGAAGAAGATAACCAGCGAGGTCTTTCCGCGCGTCCGCAAATTAGGCTACTGGTCCGGAGAAACCCGTGGATTAAGGAGCAACAACACGGATTTTCCGGAGGAGCTTTCTCTTACCTTTATCAAGGAAAGCGGGTTGGTTGTCTGTTCGCTCAGGGATATTACCGAACGGAAGCGCACCGAAAGTCTCCTCGAGAAGAGCGACGTACGCTTCCGCCACATCGTTGAAAATACACCGGATTTCTATTTTTACGTCCATGACCAAAATGGTCGATACACCTATATTTCTCCAAGCGCCGAAGCGGTTACCGGCTATCCGCCGTCTTACTTCACGGCTCCCCACGAAACCCTGTTGACGGATGCTCTCATCAACAGGAAGGCCCTGGAGATATGCCGAAGCGTCATGGAACACGGCATAATTCCACCACCCTACTGCTTGGAGATACGCCATCGCGACGGCCACCTCATGGTGATAGAAACCTTCGAAAAACCCATCATGAGGGATGGTAAACTCGTCGAGGTTATCGGACTCTGCCACGACGTCACCAAGCGCTTGAAGACGCAAAAGCAGGTTCTCACTTGACCATGATCTGCCTACGACTTTATGCTACATGCGGTCGGAGAGATGGCCGAGTGGACGAAGGCGACGGTCTTGAAAACCGTTGGCCCGCAAGGGCCCGGGGGTTCGAATCCCCCTCTCTCCGCCAACGGGCTTCTTCGAAGGTATCCCACAAAGGACGTATTTGGAAGGGGATGAGAAGGGCGGGAAACTCCGTAGTTTTCCCGCGAGAAGG
>CAZIBS010000019.1:0-27908 GCA_964537405.1 uncultured Thermoanaerobaculia bacterium
TGAAACACGCCGCCCGGATGAAGTCCTGAGCCGTCCCCGCGCCGTTTTGCACCAGATAGCCCTTAAGCGTGCCGGTAAAAGATACGGGCGCCGAGGGCGACGCTCCTGCGGGTTGGCGGTTGGTTTTGCAGGAACAACGCCGGGCGGCCACGGTGGGTCGCCCCTACGGTTCGATGGTTGCTTTTGCCTTTTCTCCCCCTGCTCCCCTGCTCGCCTGCCTTGGGTTTCTCCCGTCCTCCCTGTGAATGAATTTGATTTTCCGTCTGATTCCGGACAAGCCGGAATGACGGAATATTCGGCAGCTCCTCCAGAGTCCGGTGGGCATGGCCCTGGAGGTCGGGACGACCCTCTTGGTGTTTCTAGCGGTGGCCATGAGCGCCCGACTGCTCTCCACGGATCCGGGGGAGTAGCTCTCTCCCCACCTCCACCCACGTTTTTCTTTTGTACCGGCCTTTCCAAAGCGTTTGCGCTTCGGGAAACAGAAGGGCGCAGAGCATAAGGCGTTTAAAGCGCCTAAGCGGTTGTCATAGATCGTTGAGTTGCCAGAGGTACCAGCACGCGTAGCTGCGGTAGGGACGCCACCGTTCGCCCAGCGACCGGGTTTCGGATGGAGTGGGAAGAGAGGGCAGTTCAAGTAGGGCCTGGAGCGATTTTCGCAGGCCGAGGTCGGCCACGGGCCATACGTCGGGCCGCTTCAACGCGAAGATCAGGGTCATGTGGGCCGTCCACGGTCCTATTCCCTTTACGCGAATGAGTTCTCCGACGACTTTGTCGTCCGGGAGGGCGTCGAGGGCGTTAAGATCGAGTTCGGCATCTCTGACCATTCTGCTTAGAGTGTGTACGCAGACGACCTTTGCCCGCGAAAAGCCTAATCCCCGCAGGGTTGTTTCCTGCGTGGACAGGATGTGTTCGGCGTCGGGGAACCCCTTTCCCTGCTGCTTCCTGAAGCGCTCAAAGATGACGCGCGCAACCCCGGCCGAGAGTTGCTGGGCCAGGATCGCCTCCAGGAGGTTGGTGAATACGCTTCGACGTGAGTACTCGTGGAAGCGCGGCGGACCGACCTTGGCAATAAGTACCGCAAGTCTTTTGTCTCTCTTCAGCGCCGCCACGGCAATACGGGATTCGTCCAAGACTCACTCCAAAAGGGACAGCGTACCACGGGTTCCCAAATTCCGCGATTGAAACGCCCGCGTCTTCGAATCGCGAGTGTTTGTCCCGGCTCGCCGCGCCTCGCATCATGGGGGTCCGGCCCCTCCTTGCGCACAACGCGGTAGGCAGGCAAATCCCGGTTCAGGTGGTGGATTCAGGACCCTCGGCGTGGCTGGCCTTCCGGCTTCGCGTGATGGTATGCTGTGACCCTTGGAAGAGGAGACCCAATGGCAAAGGTAAAGTTAAAAACCAACCACGGAGACGTCACCCTTAAGCTCTACGAAGACAAAGCCCCAAAAGCTTCGGAGAACTTTTCAACCCACGCGAAGAACGGATATTACGACAACGTTGTTTTCCACCGCGTGATCGGCAATTTTATGGTCCAGGGCGGCGACCCCACGGCCACCGGCAGGGGCGGCGAATCGATCTGGGGAAAGAACTTCGAAGACGAGGTGAGAAACGGCCTCTCCTTCGACCGCAAAGGATTACTGGCCATGGCTAACGCCGGTCCGAACACGAACGGCAGCCAGTTTTTTATCACGCTGGCCCCGGCGGGGTGGCTTACCAACAAGCACACCATCTTCGGTGAGGTGGTCGAGGGCATGGACGTGGTGGAGGCCATCGGCAAGACGCCCACGAGGGCCGGTGATCGTCCCATCAGGGACGTGGTCATCGAGCGGTGTACGGTGGACCATAATCCACCGCCTAACCGAGGACCGGGGGCGGCGGGGAAGGCTTAGATGCAAGGCGCCGAGACGATTTGAGCGCAGGCGTAGTAGCGCTACGTTGAGCATCAAATCGGCGAAAGCAACACCGCGGATGAGCCTTATCCCGCGGTACGAATCCCGGTGCAGGTGGTGAATTATGGTGGAGTAACGGCCTTGACCCCTTCGGCTTTCAAATGATAAATTAGGGTGTCCCTTTCCTTACGGGGACCGGCTGGAGGGAGCGGTAACGGAACAGGAGAAGAAGAAACGAGAGGTCACCGTTCGCATCGCCAACTCCTGGAAGGAAGCCGGGTACTTCGACGACGAGTGGTGGGTTCGGTTCACGCCGCAGGAACGCGTAGCGATGGTCTGGAGCTTGACTAAGGATGCGTATGGTGTCGCGGGAAAAAGAGTGCAACTCCGGCTTTCGCGATCTGTTTGCCGCCTTCGGCGGCGGGGGAATACGCTATCTGGTCATCGGAGGCTACGCGCCGGCCTACCACGGCAGGCCAGGAGCGACTAAGGATATCGGCGTCTGGGTGGAACCATCGGAATCCAATGCTCAACGCGTCGCGGCGGCCATTCGCAGCTTCGGAGCCCCCGCGGGTCACTTTCAGCCGGAGGATTTTCAGGCAAAGGGAACGATCCTCCAACCCGGCGTTGCCCCCAACCGCATCGACATTCTGACCGACGTCGGCAGCCTCTCCTTTGAGGAAGCGTGGCGGGATCGTGTCGAGGATAGCTATGGCGGAGTCCCCGTTCACTACATTGGAAAAGAACACCTCATCCAGAGCAAGCGGGCCGCCGGGAGGAAGCAGGATCTTGCAGACGTAGATGTCCTGGAAAGACCCGCCAAAGGAAAGAAGAGCCTCTCGAAAAAGAAAGGAAAATCATGAACCATTACACTGTCGTTTCACTTCCCGGCGACGGAATAGGAAAGACCGTCCTGCCGGAGGCCGTCCGCGTACTTGAGAAAGTCGGTTTCTCCGCCGACTACGTCCACGGCGACATCGGCTGGGAATTCTGGTGCTCCGGGGGCAACCCGCTTCCTAACAGGACCGTTGCCCTGCTTGAAAAATATCGGCTGGGGCTCTTCGGCGCCATCACCTCCAAGCCGAAGCGAGAGGCGGCCGGGGAGTTGGACCCGCAACTGGCCGGAAAAGGCTACGTCTACTACAGCCCTATCGTTTCGATGAGACAGCGTTTCAACCTGGACCTCTGCATCCGTCCCTGCAAAACCTTCCCCGGCAACCCGTTAAACTTCATCAGGAAAAAGAACGGTGGATTCGAAGAACCCGCAGTCGATGCAGTCATCTTCAGGCAGAATACGGAGGGACTCTACTCCGGGGTGGAGTGGACGAACCCGCCTAAAAACGTCCGCGCGGCATTTGGTACCCACCCTAAGTTCAAGCGCTACGCCGGAATCCCCGGCGAAGACCTCGCCATCTCCTGTCGCATTTTCTCGCGCGGCGCCTGCCGCAGGATAGTAACGGAGGCTTTCGAGTACGCGAAGAAGGGCGGCTACAAGTCGGTGACGATCTGCGAGAAGCCGAACGTGGTAAGGGAAACCTCGGGAATGATGGAGCATGAAGCCCGCGTTGTCGGCGCGAGCTATCCCGGAATCGCCCTCAGGTCAACCAACATCGACGCCCAGATGATGTGGCTCACCAAAAATCCGGAAAATTACGGCGTCATCGTGGCCGGGAACCTCTTCGGAGACATCATTTCCGACGGCTTCGCCGGCCTCGTGGGCGGCCTCGGTTTTGCCTGCTCCGGCAATGTCGGCAGGGACTGCTCCGTTTTCGAGCCGACCCACGGTTCGGCGCCGAAGTACGAGAAGCTGGACCCGCCGATAGTGAATCCCACGGCCATGATCCTCTCCGCCGCAATGCTGTGCGACCACGTCGGAGAAAAGGAGATGGGCGAGCGCATCCGCGGCGCGGTGGCGGCGGTGATCGCCGAGGGCGCCGTCCGGACTTACGACATGCTGCGCATCCCCGGTGGACCTGGGGTCTTTGAGAGGGGTGCCTGTACGACCCGGCAAATGACCGACGCTATTTTAACCAAACTGTAAGCCTTCGGTGGAGCGAGCCATGACGCGAAGCGAAATAACGGAGTTGTTGCAACCGTGGATCGGCAGGATAGAAAACGAGGAGATACGAGAGAAAGTTCTTGACGTCTACGAAAAGGCCATCGCCCTGAGCGGCTATCGCAGCATAGTGGCCTTCAGGGCTATTCCCTTCACCCTTCTTACCGATTGCAGGGCCATCGGCTTGCTTGAACACACCCTCGCGGTGACGGCGGGGGCCGTGGGCCTCGCGCAGGCCCAGGCGGCCCACTACCGGGAGTCGCCCTACGAAATCAACATGGACCGCCTCATCGCCGGGGGTCTCCTCCACGACGTGGGAAAGATCCTTGAAACAGAGCCGGATCGGAACGGGGGTTACCGGAAGAGCCGTGCTGGGATGTGCCTGCGCCACCCGATCTCCGGCGTTGTATTGGCCCACCAAGCGGGTCTTTCCGACGAGGTCCTGAACTGCATAGGCTGCCACGCTAAGGAAGGAGAAGGGAGGCCCCAAACCGTGGAGACAATCCTCATCCACCAAGCCGATTACGCCACCTTCGAGCCCCTGGTCATGTCGCAGAAGGGCATGTTGATAACGTGAACCGATTGGGAGAAAAAGATGCCCCTCACGCTGATCGGGAAAATCCTGTCCGCGCATTCAGATACAAAGGCCCGGCCGGGCGAGATCGTTGAAGTCCGCCTGGATACGCGCGTTGCAAGGGACTTCGGCGGCGCCAACGTGGTCAGGAACCTGGAGGAACACGGCCTCGGCATAGCCGATCCCACCCGCACCTTTTTCACCTTCGACTGCAACCCCACCGGCTCCGACCAGCGCTACGCGGCGAACCAGCAGTACTGCCGCATTTTCGCCAGGAAGCACCGGATCAAGGTCTTCGACATCGATCGGGGCATCGGTACGCACCTCGCCATCGACAACGGCCTCGCATGGCCCGGCTCCACCTTCGTCTCGACCGATTCCCACGCCAACATACTAGGGGCGATCGGCGCATTCGGCCAGGGACTCGGAGACGTGGATATGGCCGCGGCGTGGAGCAGGGGAAGCGTCTGGTTCAAGGTTCCCCCCACGGTCAGGATTGAGCTTCGGGGTACGCCATCACCCTCCGCTTCTTCGAAAGACGTCGTTCTGAAACTCCTTTCGCTCCTGGGCGCGGACGGTCTACTCGGCTGCGCGGCGGAACTCTACGGTCCCTACGTGGATTCGCTGGGACCGGCGGGACGAATCACCATCGCCGGCATGGCCACCGAAATGGGCGCCATCATTCTTCTCTTTCCCCCCAACGATGCGGTGCTAAGTCATTGCCGCGAGGCAACGGGGCGACTCGACCGGCAACCGGTGTACGCGGATCCCGGCGCATCCTACGGTGCCACGGAAGTGATCGACATCGACGGGTTGGGACCGATGGCGGCGAGGCCCGGCCACCCCGAGGACGTGGTTCCGCTGGAAGAGGTGCGCGGCAGGAAGGTTGATTCGGTTTTTATCGGTTCCTGCACCAACGGCCGCTACGAAGACCTTGAGACGGCAGCGGAGGTATTGAGGGGCAGGAAAATCGCGCCCGGCGTCGTCCTTAAAGTGGTGCCTTCCACCGACGCCGTGTGGAGGAGGGCTAATGCCGCCGGTCTCTTCGACCTACTCAAGGAAGCGGGTGCACTCATCTCCAACGCCGGTTGCGCCGGTTGCGCGGCCGGCCAGGTAGGCCAGAACGGGCCCGGCGAGGTGACGGTGTCCACGGGCAACCGCAACTTCGCCGGCAAGCAGGGAAAGGGGGAAGTCTACCTCGCCTCTCCCGCTGTTGCGGCCGCCTCCGCCCTTGCCGGCTTCATAACCGATCCCGATCACATACCATCCCAGCCCGTTCTCTTTGAAGCGCCGCGGGAAAATGCGCCTCGCACCGCGAAGGAACTTCCCGCGAAATCCCGTGCGCATCGCCGAAAGCCGATTGTTCTCCGCGGCCGCGTCTGGGTCGTCCGCAAGGACAACATCGATACGGACATGATCTTTCACAACAAACACCTCGCCGTCACAAGGCTGGAAGAGATGGGACAGTATGCCTTCGGCAACCTGGATGGGTGGGAGGATTTCTCTAAAAAAGCGAAAGAGGGCGATATCATCGTAACGAGCGGAAATTTCGGTGCCGGTTCCAGCCGCCAGCAGGCGGTAGACTGCTTCAAAGCATTGGGAATCGGGGCCATAGTGGCGAAGAGTTTCGGGGTCATCTACGAACGCAACGCGATCAACGCGGGCTTCCCCATCGTGGTGAGCGACTTGGTCGAAGCCGGCATTCAGGATGGGGAAAAAATAACGCTCGACCTAACGAAGGGAGTGATCAAGCGTGGCGACGGTTCGGAATTTGAAGCGCTTCCGTGGTCCGAAGTACAGGTTGCCGTCTATCGGCGCGGCGGGTTGCTGGAAAAGGGCTGAACTCAAACCGCGGAGGCACGGAGACGCGGAGTAAAAACATATTGGAGGTATGAATGGCGAATCAGAAAAGGAAATCTACGAGTAGAGCTGATGATCTTACCACCGAAGAATCTGCAATCATGCTCAAGAAAGCATTCAGCAAAAGCGATTTTCCTAGCCTTAAGAAACTTGCTGATAAGCTGGGTTTCAATTATAAGACTCTAGGAAACTACTTTTCCGGCCATCGCAGACCTTCGCAAGAACGACTGGAGATAATCCTGATGGAGCTGGCTCATTCAGAAAAACCAACGTTGCTAAAATATAAAGTTGGAGCACCTCGTCCTATTTACGACGCAGGGAATGGAACAAAGAACACGTGCGAATCTGAAAGGCACGCACACTTATTGAAATGTGCAATTGCTCTTGCCATGGAACAATTGGATTTTTTCAAGGAAGGTTCGAACGATGATCGAATCATACTCAGGAAGGTCATTTCCGGCAAAGACGCAGGTTATTTTACTTCGCTTTGGGGGTCTCTCTATAACGAAGAACAATTAAAAGCTTGGAAAGCGTTCTCGGAGTTAAGGAGGGACCAGTGAAAAAACAAACCTCTCAATTGGAGACGAGCCCGCGGCAATTCTAACCATTATGAATTCGCAAACCGACCCGCGCAAGGCATTGGCTGAATTTGTAGAAAATGCGATAGATTCAGGCGCTCGCAATTGCAATATTATCCGGAAGAAAAGCCGGGGGGAACACGGTCTTATTATCAGGGATGATGGCCCGGGTTTTGAGCCGGACCAAAACGGTTTGCCGGACTTTGACCACGTGGCGACTCATATTTGTGATTCATTTAAGAAAAGGCTGTCCGAATCACAACGTGATACCATCCAAGGACAATTCGGGATAGGAATCCTTGGCTTCGTTGCAATAGGCGAGACCCTTCAAATCAAATCAAAGGCTACTGCGCCTGATATCGCAACGTGGACTCTTCATAGCGGAACGACGGAATCCAAGATATGCGAAATTAACAATCCGTCTTTTTCGCGAGGTTCCGAAGTTTCTATCTGGCCTATCTGGAAATCTATCAAGAGCAGCCTTACGGCAACAAAGATAGCGAAGTATCTTGGCGAAGAGCTGCGCGATAGGATAAAGCAGAGCCAAATCAAGATTATTGTCTCCGATCCCCATCAGAAGAAAAGCATTCAAGTCGTCCCAAGAGAATTTCAAGGGACTAAGCTCAGGCAATTTGACAAGGTTATAACAAAGATGGGTACCAACGTGCATTTTCATCTTTACCTTGTCAAACGAGGAGATGAAGGGCGCGTATCTATCGTCAGGCGAGGAACCAAGATCCTTGATGATGTCACTGGGATTCCCGAGCTTGGGGACGATCCATGGAACCGCGGTTTGCTGGAGGGAAGGATCGCATTTAAATCTTTAAACGTCTCTCCTGCGACCAGAAGGGGTGTGGTACCCGATCAAGCGCTTGAAGAGTTGATAGCTGCTTGCCACACCATTGAACCTCAATTGAGCGCAACACTGGATGAAATGGAGCAGCAGAGGAAAGAGACGGCTGACCCGGAAATTATTCGCAAGTTGCAGGACGCGTTCCAAAAGGTGATTAAGGAACTCGGTGATGAATATAGTTGGTTCGACTCTCCCCGGCGAGGACCTATTCCCAGAGACAGAAGCAGAGGCGGCTCTTCCAGAAAAGGTTTCCTTCTCTCAAGCGGGCCGCTTCAGGAAGTGAGAATATTGCCCGGGATCGGACAGGTCAGACCCAACGAAACCAAAACCTTTAAAGCTAGGGCACTAGCTCCTAAAGGGGCAGTAATTCCGATTGGAGTGAATTATTCCTGGGCTCTGGATGAAGTTATAGGGAATATCCGGCCAAGTGGCAGTGAGCTACAATTCACCGCCGGGGACATAGACGACCAACGAACTACTGTTCATGTTGTCGCCGAACTAAACGGCGTTACTCAAGAAGCAAGTGCATAAATCCTGGTTCTTGACCGCAAGGCCACCGGCGAAGGTGCCTCATTGAACATCACTCCCATCAGAGATATGAGAGAATCATGGCGCAGCAGGTTTGTCGTCGAACTCTCTCAGTTGCAATACAATACCGGCCATCCGGACTATAGAGCAATCGAGAAAAAAGGCAGTGGGAGAATTGTACGCTACATTGGTCAGCTCGTAGCGCGTCATCTTGTACTGCATAACTTCAAAGGTTCTGGAAAAGAAGAAATCATGGAGAGAATGCTCGAAATTCTGGCTAGCATTGAAACTAAGTTATGACTCTTTCTCCGCGCTTCCGCCTGTCTGCCGTGCCTGCCTGTGCGTGTACGCACGCAGACAGGCCGGCACAGGCAGGCGTCTCCGCGGTGAATACGGAGGTTGAAAATGGCAAAGGTCCATGCTGAAAAGGCGGGCGCAAAAGCGACAACTGACCTATAATGTTATCGGGAGGATTAATTCGAATGAGTTCAGCGATTTTCATCGATCGCGACAAACTGGCCGTACTCTGCCTTAAGCGCCACATTGAAAGGCTGGCATTCTTCGGGTCGGCGGTGAGGAGCGACTTCGCCGCGCACAGCGACGTGGATATAATCGTGGACTTTGAAGAAAACCGCGTCCCTGGTTTTCTCGAGATGTACGAGATAGAGCAGGAACTCTCGCAACTCCTTGAGGACAGAAAAGTTGATCTCCTGACGCGAAAAGCACTGCATCCACGTTTGCGGCGGCAGGTGCTTGAAAGCGCCGAGGTGCAGTATGCGGCGCGATGACGATTTTTATCTGGGTCATATGTTGGACACGGCTCTTGCCGCCATAAGACTAGTACGTAACGTCGGCCGCAAAGATTTTGAAGATAACGAAACGTTGCGGATTGCCCTGACCCATCTGGTACAGGTAATCGGAGAAGCCGCGCGTCTGGTTTCCGATGGCTTCAAGGAGGAACACGCTGAAATTCCATGGAAGGCAATCGTGGGAATGCGCCATAAAATAGTCCACGATTATTTCAGCGTGGACGAAGATGTTGTCTGGGAGACCGTGACAAAAGAACTCCAACCTCTGGTCAAACGGTTGCAAGAGATAGTTTCTTAAGAGGGATAGGCAAAATGGTTACCAAGGTTCAAATCGGACATCTCCCCCCGCGGTGGACTCCTGGGAAGCTGATGCTCACCGCGGAGACGCCTGCCTGTGTCGGCCTGTCTGCGTGCGTACACGCACAGGCAGGCACGGCAGACAAGCGGAAACGCGGAGGAAAACCATAAAACCGGTAAAGGGAAGCCTTGAAAAGAAAAGAACGACTCAAAAAAAGGCGCTTTCGGTTTGCCGGGAGCGGTTCGAGAAAAGAATAAGGAAGAGAATGTTCTTGGCCCCTTTACCCTCTGCGATTTTCTTTTTCTGGGCGCCTCCGCGGTAAATATAGAGGTTAAAAATGGGTAAAACCTTTGCCGAAAAGATACTGGCCAAAAAAGCCGGGGTGGATTCGGTCGTTCCGGGCCGGATCGTAACGGTCAGGCCGGACCACTTGCTCACCCACGACAACACGAGCGCAATCATCGCGAAGGTGAACAGGGAACTCGATGAGTACGGTCTCGTTTCCCGGGATTTGCCGGTCATAGCCCTGGACCATGTCGTGCCCGCAGCCACGGAGAAGGCGGCCGAGGGCCACAAGCGGGTACGGGAATTCGTCGAGAAGTACCGGGTGAAGCACTTCTTCGACGTCGGAGAAGGGGTCTGCCACCAACTCATGTTGGAAAAGGGTTTGGCCCTGCCCGGAACACTTGTGCTGGGTTCCGACAGCCATACCTGCACCTACGGCGCACTGAACGTCTTCGCCGCCGGCATAGACCGAACGGAAGCGGCCGTACTTCTCCTTACCGGCGAGACGTGGCTGAAAACGCCGGAAACCATTAAGGTAACGCTCTCCGGCACCTTCCCCCGAGGTGTCATGGGCAAGGATCTCGTGCTCCGAATGGTTGGCGACGTCAAAGCGGGCGGCGCCACCTACAAAGCGGTGGAGTTTCACGGCGACCTTGCCGGGCTCTCCATGGATGACCGCTTCACCGTGGCCAACATGGGAATCGAGATGGGCGCAAAGCTGGCGATTTTCCCCGTTGACGCCGCAAGCAGGGCTTACCTCGAAGAACACGCCCCTGGCGCGGAATACGAGTCGGTCTGGGCGGACGTGGATGCCTCTTACTGCTTTAGTATCTCCTACGACCTTTCCGCGCTCGAACCGGTGGTAGCCAAGCCGCACTCTGTGGATAACGTGGCTCCCCTTTCCGAGGTGGCCGGTCTCTCCGTTCAGCAGGCATTCCTGGGAACTTGCACCAACGGGCGACTCTCGGACCTCCGGGCGGCTGCGGAGCTGTTGCAGGGCAGGCGCGTCGCCGGGGGCGTGCGGTTTCTGGTGATCCCCGCCTCGCGCTCCACCCTAAAAGCCGCCATTGCCGACGGCACGCTTGCCTCTCTCGTCGACTCCGGTGCCATGGTGGGTCCACCCGGCTGCGGACCGTGTCTTGGAGCGCACATGGGTCTGCTGGCGCCGGGCGAACGTTGCATCTCCTCATCGAACCGTAACTTCCGGGGACGAATGGGATCGAAGGACTCGGAAATCTTCCTCGGCAGTCCTCTCACCGTAGCCGCCTCCGCCCTCACCGGCGTCCTGACCGACCCACGAGAGTTTCTTTAACCGCGGAGACGCGGAGAAAATCCTAATGACAGGCAAAAACAAGGAGACCAGGAAATCGGATTCGTTGGTGGTTGAAATAGCAAGCACACTATTAAAATCGGACCCCGGACGTTTTGTCCTGAACTACGAAGAAAACTCCGCGCCACTGCGGTCAGCACATGGTTGGAGAAAACAATGACCATATTCAAATACGGAGATGACGTGAACACGGATTTGCTCTTCCCGGGGCGGTACACCTATAGCTGCGCGACGGCGGTAGAGATACTGCCGCACCTCCTTGAAGATCTCGACGCCTCCTTTGCAGAGAAGGTCCGGCCGGGTGATATAATTATCGCCGGTGGGAACTTCGGCTGTGGTTCGAGCCGGGAACAGCCCGCGTTGGGTCTGAAGGCCGTGGGTATCAAGGCGGTCGTGGCGAAGTCCTTCGCGCGCATCTTTTTCCGTGCCGCCGTCAACCAGGGATTGCTCCTTGTTGAGTGTCCCGGGGCGGTGGAGGCATACGGGGATGGAGACGATGTGTCCGTTGACGCATCGGCCGGGAGCATTACCGTTGGAGGCGGAAGCTTTTCCTTTCCGCCCCTACCACCGGAGATGTTGGCCATACGCGAAGCCGGGGGTCTGCTGCCTTACGCCCGCAAGCGGTTGCGGGAAAGGAAAAGTGCGCTAACCGCGGAGGCGCCTGCCTGTGCCGACACAGGCAGGCGTCTCCGCGGTTAATAAAGGCGGCGCGTTTCAATGGGGGATGATCAATGACTCAAACGGCTGAAGCGGGACGACGCGGGGATAAGGTTCGCTCTGATTGCTGGGTGAGAATCGAGCCTAAGACGCGCGGAGGTCTAAATCTGGAAGTTACGACCAAGGTCGAGGCCATGTACGGCGAAGCCGTGCGCGCCACGTGCCGCAACGTCCTCGAAGAACTCGGCGTGAAACACGCCGTGGTAAAAGTGGAAGACAACGGGGCGCTTGATTTCGTCCTCGCCGCCCGCGTTGAGGCGGCGATTAAACGCGCGGGACTTGGAACCGGCAAGAATTACCTTCCCGAGGCGGGGCCGGGTTTCAACGCCGGGACGCAACGTGAGCGCTTCCGCCGCTCGAGGCTCTACCTGCCCGGCAACAATCCAAAGCTTTTTCTTAACGCCGCCATCCACAAACCCGACGGCGTCATCCTGGACCTTGAGGACTCGGTTGCTCCCACTGAAAAGGACGCCGCGCGCATCCTCGTGCGGAACGCCCTCAGGGTCGTCGATTTCGGATCCTGCGAACGCATGGTGCGCATCAACCGCGGGGATGCCGGCCTCCGGGACCTCGAAGCGATCATCCCCCTGAACGTCCACGTTATTCTTATTCCGAAGGTGGAAACCGGTGAGCACGTGCGAGCCGTGGACGCACGCGCTGAAAAGCTGCGCAAGGCGGTCGGCCTGGAGAACCCGGTTCTCCTCATGCCCATCATCGAGAGCGCCCTCGGCTGCTTTCAAGCAAGCTATATCGCCTCTGCAAGCCCCAACGTTGTCGCTCTCACGATCGGCCTCGAAGACTACACGGCCGACATCGGCGCCCGGCGCACGAAAGAGGGGAGAGAATCCCTATGGGCAAGGCAGGTGGTTGTCAATGCCGCCCGCGCCGCCGGGGTGATTCCAATCGACACGGTTTTCTCCGACGTCTCCGACGAAAAGGGCCTTCGCGCCGCCTGCCTGGAGGCCAGGGCGCTGGGTTTTGAAGGCAAGGGTTGCATCCACCCGAGACAGGTTCCCGTGGTCCACGAAGCCTTCGCTCCAACGGAGGAAGAGATCGCAAAGGCCGAACAGATCGTTCTCGCCTTCGAAGAGGCTGAAAGAAAGGGACTGGGTGTCGTAGCCCTCGGCTCCAGGATGATCGATCCGCCGGTCGTCAAGCGCGCCCTGAAAACGGTCCGAAGCGCCGAAAGCTTGGGCCTGCTGTCGAAAAAGTGGAGACAAGGCTAACCACGGAGGCACGGAAACGCGGAGAAAGAAATCAGGTCAATGGAAAGAGAGACCGTACGCAGCCAGGATTTCCGAACACACGCGGGCCATGGACACAACAGCCACGACGGAGTAACATCAGGAGTCGGGGAGCGAAATGAACCGGATGGAGCGCAAGAAAGAAATTTTGAAGAAGATGCAAGGCAGAGGCCGGATGCTGCCGCCGAAGGACCAGCTCATGCTTCTCGCAGACGCGCCTGAAGCTGAGCTGAACCGACCCGATAAATCGTCCGGGGTGACGGGCCCGGTTTTGCAATTCCAGTCAACAGAACAGGTGGAGAAACCGAGGACGGAGCAAAACGGCTATATTAAGGTAGTTTTCCACGAGGAAGACAATGACCGTCGCAACGGGGGATTGGACGAGCATGCTCAACCGGTGCAACAACGAATTCATCCTCTCCTGGCCTTCGACAATAAAGCAGTGGGATCGCGGAGGTGATGGCGTGAAGACGTATAGCCAAAAAGAGATTGATGACCTGATCGCGACGCCGAAGGTTATAACCGAACCGCCAAAGCAGGAATTTCGTTCTGAGCGTGGTCATAAGCGAAACGGTATGCGCCTTCAGAGTCTAAATGGCGAGCAGGAATTTACTGTTTTTATGCGCATTAATGAAGATTTTCCAGAGAACTTCTCCATCGGGCTGGAACATTCCCCCCATGACGAGCGCGGAACAATTCTCCTGCTCCGGTGCAACGGCCCCCACGGCGAATTTATCGGACAACCCGAACTCCCTCGCCCTCATTTCCTCCACCACGTGCATAAGGCCGGCGCGGCGAATCTTGACGCGGGCCTGCGGGCGGAAGCTAACGCTAAAGCTACCGACGCCTACGCTTCTTACAAAGAAGCCTTTAGATACTTCCTGAAAATCATCAAGGCAGCAAACGCACAGGAGTTCTTTCCGGACGTGTACGCCCCACTACTCTTTTCTGAAGACGAGGAGCCAAAGCCATGAACTACCTGGATCTTCTCAGGGAGCAGTTCAACCACCACGTTGATTTTCGCGAGCGACGCCCCGGGGTTTTGCAACTCCTTGCGCCCCTTTACCACGAAGACGGAGACATGGTTGACATTTTTCTCGAACCCACTAAAGAAAACGACGGGCGCATTAGAATCTGCGACCACGGCATGGCGCTCATGCGGCTTTCCTATACGTTTGACCTGGACACGCCAAATAAGGAGCGCATTTTTCAGCGCATACTCGCTGAGAATCGGATTAGCGAAGAAAACGGAAACCTGATCCTTGAAGTTCCTCCCGATAGTCTCTACCCCGCCGTTCTTCAATTCGCCCAAACCGTCGCCAAGGTCTCCAACATGCAGCTTTACAAACGAGAGATTATTCACAGTCTCTTCATGGAGATGCTCACGGAATTCATCGAAACGAAACTGACCCGTTATCATCCGAAGCCGCGCATCCTGCCCATTCCAGAAAGGGATGACCTGGAGGTGGATTTCCAGTTCAACATCCAGCCAAGACCCATCTACCTCTTCGGGGTTAAGGATACGGCCAAGGCCCGATTGGCGGTGATCTCCTGCCTGGAGTTCCAACGCGCCAAACTTCCTTTTAAGAGCGCCGTCGTGCACGAGAAATTCGAGAACCTGCCGCGAAAGGACCAGGCGCGCATAACCAGCGCGGCAGACAAACAGTACGTCTCTCTGGAAGATTTCAGGGAAAACGCCGAGCAGGTTCTGGAACGGGAGACCGCGTGATGCAGCGGCTCATCAAGCCACGGCCGGCCGACCAAGATTTCCGCCTTGATCCATTGTTCTGCCTATTCGAAGGAAAAAGTTGATGCCCAAGCCTCCTAAAAAAACCTCTTTATCTGCCGCGACATTGCCCTCCGACGAACTCCCGGCGAATTTGGCCCTGCAATACAAATAGGAGATAATGTAGCCCAGGAGGAAGTCCCATGAAAATAGAAAGCCTCAGCATTAAAAACTATCGCACCCTGCGGGACGTACGGTTGGACCGGCTATCGTCCATGAGCGTTTTCGTGGGCGCGAACGGGAGCGGGAAGAGTACGCTTTTTGACGTCTTCGGATTTCTCCACGACGCGCTTATCTACAACGTCCGCCAGGCCATATATGCCCGCGGCGGATTCAAAGAGCTGGTCAGCCGGGGGCGGCGAGGACCGATAGCGTTCGAGCTGAAATTTCGTGCCGGGGACGGACCCCTCACGACTTACAGGATCGAGATCGGCTTGGACAAGGGGAGGCCCGTCGTCGAACGAGAGGTCCTGAAGTACAGACGGGGCCAACACGGACAGCCCTGGAAGTTTCTCGACTTTCAGCGGGGCCGGGGTCAGGCCGTGATGAACGAAGAGGACTACGGCAAACCAGGCGTCGAGGAAAAGAGGGAGGAGCAAACACTGGAATCACCGGACATTCTGGCCATAAAGGGGCTGGGACAGTTCGAACGCTACGCCGTTATCAGCTCCTTTCGGCGCTTGATCGAGGAGTGGCACGTCTCCGATTTTCGCATCGGAGCGGCGCGGCCCAGCCAGGAGGCCGGGGTCGCCGAGCACCTTTCAGAGCAAGGGGAGAATCTCCCTCTGGTGGCGCAGTACATGAAGGAGCAACACCCCGATGTTTTCAAGAAGGTTCTCGACAAAATGGTAGCCCGGATCCCGGGAGTGGATAAAGTGGACGCCGTGGTTACGGAAGAAGGCCGCATCATGCTCAAGTTCAAGGACGGTGCCTTCGTGGACCCCTTTATCGCCAAATACGTTTCCGACGGCACGATTAAGATGTTTGCCTACCTTCTCCTTCTCAACGACCCAAAGCCGTATCCGCTTCTTTGCGTGGAAGAACCGGAAAACCAGCTCTACCCATACCTGCTCGGGGAACTAGCCGAAGAATTTCGCGAGTATGCCGAGCGAGGCGGCCAGGTTTTCGTTTCCACGCACTCGCCCGACTTCCTCAACGGCGTACGGTTGGATGATATTTATTGGCTCGAAAAGAAGGACGGCTTCACTCAAGTTAAACGCGTAGCCGACAACGAACTTCTCAGGAACCTCACCGAGGAAGGAGACCTTCCCGGGTTTCTCTGGAAAGAGCGCCTCCTGGGAGGCGAGGAACCGAAACGAGGGTGGAGCAAAGCATGAAGACGCCGGTTTTTCTGCTTGAAGAACCCTCCATGGCGGCGGTCCTTGAAGTCATCCTTCCAAAAATTCTCCCGGACACCGTTTGTTTTCAATTGGTGGCCCATGAGGGGAAAACGCACCTGGATTGTTCTATTCCGCGAAAGCTTCGGGCCTGGCGCACTCCGGGAGTTTATTTCGTAATTGTCAGGGACAGGGAGTCCGCCGATTGCCGTGCACTAAAAAAGCATCTCCAGGATATTTGCCGGAACGGAGGTCGGCCGGACAGCCTGGTAAGAATCGTCTGCCCGAGCCTTGAAGCTTGGTTTCTCGGGGATATTGAAGCCGTTGAACGTGCCTTTGAAATCCATGGTTTGGCCACTGTATACCGGAAGAAGAGGTTCCGCGACCCCGACCGTTTCGACAATGCGCCCGACGAGCTGAAGCGGATGACCAAGCATTACAGGAAACTTGGAGACGCCCGGGTCATCGCCCATTTTTTAAATCCTGTAGTGAACCAATCGCATAGCTTCCGCGTTTTTTGCGAAGGCGTCAAGCGCTTCGCTTCAGACTCTTGAGTAAGTCTATGCACCTAATCTTTGACCCCAAGGACTTCCAGCTCCAGGCTATAGAGGCGGTGACGGGTCTCTTTGAGGACCAGGGGCGGATCGAGCCCGATATCTCCAGGCTTTGGAGCAGGGCTTCGCGGCTGTGGCGAGTGGGCTCGACTCGGACTACAATATCTCCTTTCCTTTGAGAATCTCCAGGCAGTCCGGGGCGAGCGGGACATCGCTCCCGACCACGAACTTGCGTACGTCAGATAATTCGTGGAGGCGGTTCTTGGGAGCGGTCAAGGTTTCATTCGGGTGGGGAGAGCGCGCCGGAATCTTTGATCAGCGGAAACGCTTCTCCGGCCTCCGCGTCTCCGCGGTTAATAAAGCGGTTATCTAAAAGGGTGTAAACATGGCGAAAATCGAAATGAAAAAAAACAAAGCGGGACGATTGGTTCCTGCGGTGGTAAACGGCAGGAAACAAGTGCCGTACAGGGGCATTGGCAAATACGTGGCGAAGGGTAGGAAGGCCGCGCCGCCCATCGCCGACGCCGCGAACTACCCCGGCAACGGCGACAAGAGGGTTAGCAGCCTGGAGGCGGCCCTGGAGGCCTGCGGGCTCGAAGACGGCATGACGCTCTCGACCCACCACCACTTTCGCAACGGGGATCTCGTGGCCAACGCCCTCTTTGAAAGATGCGCAAAGATGGGGAAGAAGGACCTGATGTGGTTCCCGTCGGCCTCCTTTCCCTGTCACGCTCCCATAATTGAACAGATGGAAAAGGGTGTCGTCCACCACATCGAGGGCTCCATGAACGGTCCCCTGGGCGACTACTGCACCGACGGCAAGATGCGGGGCCTCGGCGTGCTCCGCTCGCACGGCGGCCGCTGGCAGGCCATACAGGACGGTGAAGTCCACGTGGACATCGCCGTCATAGCCGCCCCCTGCGCGGACGCCTTTGGCAATGCGAACGGCGTGAACGGCCCCGCCGCGTGTGGTTCCCTCAATTTTGCTCTGGCCGATTCTCTCTACGCCGACAAGGTCATCGTGGTCACCGATCACCTCGTACCCTTTCCAGCCATACCCTGGCAGGTACAGGGCAACAACGTGGACTTCGTGGTGGAGATTGATCGAATAGGCGACCCGGCCAAAATCGTCTCGGGGACCACCCAGGTCACCAAGAGTCCGGACCGCCTTCTTATTGCCGAACTCACGGCCCGCTTCGTGCGCGACGCCGGAATCATGCGCGACGGTTTTTCCTTTCAGGCCGGCGCCGGCGGAACGGCCCTCGCCTTCGTCATCTATCTCAAGGCAATGATGCAGAAGGCAGGCATCAAAGCTCGCTTTATCCGCGGCGGCTCCACCAAGTACCTCGTTGAGATGCTCGAAGAGGGTCTTACCGATTATATCCTGGACGGTCAGACCTTCGATCCGGACGGCGTGGCTTCCATGCGTGACAACCCGACCCGTCACGTTCCTACGAGTCCCTTCACCAGCTACAATTACCACGGCAAGGGATTCTTCGGCACGCTCGTCGACGCCGCGGTTCTGGGCGCCACCGAGGTGGACGTGAACTTCAACGCCAATGTCGTTACCCACTCCGACGGGAGGCTCCTCCACGGCATCGGCGGCTGGCAGAACTGCCTCTTTTCGAGGTGCACAATCTTGGCCGTTCCCTCGGTGCGCGACCGCATCCCGATCATCGTGAACGAGGTGACCACCCTCACGGGCCCCGGCGAATTGATCGACGTGATCGTCACCGAACGCGGTATCGCCGTTAACCCGCGCCGCCACGATCTGCTGGACGCCGTCAAGGGTACCGGCCTGCCCATTCGGGACATCCGCGACATCCAGCGGGAGATCTACGCCCTATGCGGTGGGAAACCCCGCCCTCCGAAGCGCGGCGAGGACGTCGTGGCCGTGGTCAAGTGGGTGGACGGCACCGTCCTCGACAGCGTCTTGCTTCGCTGCGATCCTACGGGATTATAATAATGCGATCGGCGCGATCCCGGCCGGCCGGGGTGAGCCTTCCCACCCACATAAGGAACCCGGGCACCGGGTGTCCACTAGAAAGAAACTTGGCCTCGATAGGATAATTCCTTATTTCCCAACCCATTACGAACCATGTGCCGTCCGTTTTTTAGCTGGAAGCTCCGTTGTAGAAGCGAAAAAGACACGCTTGGATTCGTCGTTCGATGGAAGGTGGTTGCCGACGTGCGAATGAACTTGTATAGTAACCTTTGAATGCAGTGCGGAGACCGCATTCCTGGGTGGGAGTTATGTCTTGAAGGTCCTCATTGTAGACGATGACAGGCTGATCAGAAAGATGATGCGCGCGGTTTTTGAAGCCGAGGGCATAGAGTGCAGCGAGGCATCCAGCGTTGCCGGCGCCTTGAACCTGGTGCTTGACGAACACCCCGACGTTTGTTTTCTGGACCTGTACCTCCCTGACGGAGACGGCATTTCCTTTCTCCGCCGTCTGAGCGCCATGAAACTTCCGTCTTCAGCTCCCAAGGTGTACCTGGTAACCGGCAGCGACGATACCGGTCTGGCGGGTAAGGCCGTGCGGAACGGGGCGGCAGGGATCTTCACCAAGCCCTTTGATCCCAAAGCGCTCCTCGACAAAGTGAAAGGAGGCTGACGTGGTTCTCTTTCGCCAGGCCCAGAGGGAGATTCAGTTCAAGCTCGTCTACTATGGATGTGCCCTGGGGGGTAAGACGACCAACATTGAGGCGTTGCACGAAATAACCGATCCGGGCGGCAAAACGGAACTTGTTTCTCTTAAGACGGCGGAGGATCGAACTCTCTTCTTTGATTTTCTACCCTTCGACATCGGGGAAATAGAGGGCTACCAAATCCGCCTGCAGGTCTACACCGTACCCGGACAGGTGCGCTACAACTCGACGCGGAAGGTGGTGCTTACCGGCGCCGATGCCATCATCTTCGTGGCCGACTCCCAACCGGAGAGGGCAAAGGACAACTACATCGCGTGGGAAAACATGAAGGCCAACCTGCTGGCCAACAGGATGGATATCAGGCAGATTCCGATCGTTATCCAGTGCAACAAGCAGGACCTTCCGGGAGCACTGAACCATCAACCCATCCTTGCCGCGATGAAGATTCCTGAATCGGAGAGAGAGACGATCGCCTCCTGCGCCCTCACGGGCGAAGGGGTGATTTCCACCTTTGTCCGGTGCACGGAGCAGGCGTTGTGGCACTTTGCCGAAAAATACATGCTCACGGAGAAAGGAGTCACGGCCAAGAGGCTCAACAGGGCCGTTGAAGAGGTTTTTCAACCCTTCGCCTCCGTGCTGAGGGCTGCCGTGCCCACTGTTCCGGAACCCGGTCCGGCAGAACTTCCGGAGGGACTGAACGAAGAGGAACAGCTCGTTGCAGCCCTGGAGTCGACGACCAAACTCGCCGAGCAGTTCCAGGAAACCAACGCGCTCAGGCACCTTTACGAGGAGAGGTTGGAGGAGATGACCGTGCTCCACGACATCGGCCTCGCCCTCGCCGGGATTCACGCGGTGGATGAAGGCCTTGCCATAACGGCTGCCCTCCTTTCCGAAGCCCGGCCCAACTGGATCGTCTCGGCCTTCAGAAAGGACTCGGATGGCCCGCGGCCCATGGTAGCGCACGGAGTCGAAGGAGATCCCCTGTGGAAGGCAATCGCCCCCGGAGCTGGAAATCTCGCTCTTGGACTGCTGCAGGACGGAAAGCGGAAGCGCCTGGATAACCTCCAGGAACGTCTCCGGCGGCTGAAGGTCTCACCTCTTCCGGATGTGGGGGAAGCCCTCGCCGTACCCCTGGGCCCGAAGGACGGCGCATCCGGCTTCCTGATCGTCTACTGCCCGGCGGACAAGAGTTTCACCAAGGAGGAAGACAGCTTTTTCTCCCTGCTCGAGCAGGTCGTTTCGCCGCGCCTGCAATCCATTTATCTACTGGAGGAATTGGCGGCGGCCAACGAGCGGCTGGAACTCAAGGTCACCGAGAGAACGGCGGACCTTAAGGCCGCCTTTGAAGAATTGAAGGAACTCGACCAGCTCAAGAGGGCTTTTCTAAACAACGTTTCACACGAAATGAAGACACCGCTCACGAATATCCGCTCTTACGCCGACCTGTTAAAATCCTATCCGGACCAGAGAGAAGAGAAAGCCGACGAATACCTCGCCATCGTCTGCGAGGAATCGGTGCGATTGGAAACGCTCATCAACGACCTTCTCTCCTTTACCAGGATCAAGGAACCTCCCAAAGGAGAATCCTGCGACTTGGGCGCCGTCCTGGAAGAAACCCTTACAATCCTTGCTCCCCGGATCGAGGAGAAACGCCTGAAGACCAAGGTGCAAAAGAACGAGGACCACCTCGAGTACGAGATCAACAGGGACGATGCGGCGGTTCTCTTCCGCCAGATCCTGGGAAACGCAATCAAGTTTTCACCGGACGGAATGAAGCTGAAGATCTACCTCCTGAACGATCCGAAGAAAGTCGTCTTCGCCGTGCGCGACTATGGACCGGGGTTTCCTGAAGACCAGCGGGAACGGCTTCTAAAAAGCAGTGGGGATGGCCGGTTCTTACTTCCATCCTATAAGACCACGGGTCTGGGCATGGGGCTGTTCCTCGTTAGGGAAATTACCGCCAAGTACGGCGGCGGCTTGGCCATAGAGGATATGGAGCCCGGCAGCAACGTTCTCGTGGAATTTCCGAAGACAACCGGAAGCGCAAAGAAGGTAAAAGACGGCGCCTGATGCCAAGCCCGCCATGACGTTTAACAAAAGGTTGAACTACGCTTGGACTTCACGGTGAGGCGGTAAGAAATGGAGAAAACCGGAGCGCCGCCGTCCTTTTGACCTAACCTGACATCCTAATCATGGTTCGACGGTTAGCGGATGGTCAGCCCGGGCCTGTTGAAGTTTTAGGCGGAGTACCCTCTCTTCGGGGTGGACCGGCCGTGGCCGGCTTCGCCTCACTCGTTTTCGCCCGTGCCGCGCCCGATTTCGCGGCTTTGGCCTTGGCTACGGCCTCGTGGAAGGACCTGAAGAGGCCCTTCCGGAAAGCCACGTTGAAGGCTTCGACTATCGCCGGTTGGTAAACTATGGTTTTAAGTTCGTTAATACGGTTGGCGGCCTGCAGCGGAGTCATGGCCTTCTGGTAGGGACGGTCGGTCGTCATGGCGTCGTAGGCATCGGCCACGCCGATAATCCTGGCAATCAACGGTATCTGCTTGCCCATTAGGCCGTCGGGGTATCCTCCTCCGGACCAGCGCTCGTGGTGGTACTGTATCCCCGGGATGATCTCGCGCATCTGTGGAATGGAACCCAGTATCTGAGCGCCCTTCGGAGGGTGGGTTTTCATGATCGCAAACTCATTGGGGGTCAGAGTGCCGGGTTTCCGCAGGATCCTGTCGGCTATGCCGATCTTGCCGACATCGTGCAGCAGTGAAGAGATCTCGATTATTCGCATCATCCGCGCATCCAGGCCGTAGGTTTTTCCGATTACCATGGAGTAGGCTGAAACCCGCTCCGAATGACCGCGAGTGTAAGGATCTTTGGCATCCAGCGCGTTTGCAATTGCACGGATGGAATCCATGAAGAGTTGCTTCGTCTCTTCGGCCGACGCTTCCACCTTGCCGATGTAGCGCTGTATCTCGTCGGCCATTGCGTTGAAGGCCCTGGCAAGCTCCCCTATTTCGCTCTTACTGCGAACATCGGCGCGTTGTGACAGCTCTCCCCTGGCTAGTTTTCTGCTTACCTCCGCCAAGGTGGAAAGAGGCTTGGTAATGAATCTCGCGAAGACGAGGCCGATTAGAAGGGCGGCGAGAATTGAAAGCACCACCCACAGGGTTGACTGTTTCTTCATCTGAACGATGGAGGCGTAGTATTTTGCCCTGTTAACCTTGGCGAAAAGCAGCCAGTTGTAGGCTTGGATAGGCGTGGAGGTTACGAGGAAGGTGGTCTTCTTCCCATTCTTAACCGTGGTGACGTTGTAGTTTATCGCTCCCGAAGGCATTACACCGGAAGCCAGGACTCTATTGACGATGGGATCCTTGGACATGTCAGTGTTTTTGCCTTGTTGCGCGGCCCTCGAGTGAAAGATTAGGCGGCCCTTGGTGTCGGTTACGAAGAGCGTGAATTCCCTTGCATATTCGCTCAGGCTATCCTGAACGCTCTGAAGGAGAAAGACGGCCGAAACCGCCGATACCGACCGGCTCCCGGATTCTATTGGAAGGGCCATGGCGATGGCTGGTTCCGGTATTCCCTTGAGGGCCGCTAGTTTAACTTCAAAGACCGGTGAGCGTACCATCTGGCCGCTTGCCAGTGCGTCTCCGGCGACCTTGGAGGAAATTCGGGCCAACTTGCCCTGCTCTTCCGGTTGGAGTCCCTTCCACGGGGCGGTAAACTGACCGCCTTCCCGGTCCTCGTAGGCCAGCAACAGTGTGTTTTTGTACAGGTACCGGCTGAGGATGCCCCTCTGGAGAAGATCTTCGTACTTCTGCTTGGTATCGGGTTCGTTGGAAAAAACTTCAAAGGCCGCCGCGATATCCCGAAGGTGGCGCCCGTACTCGTCCATCAGCGTTTGGATATGGGTAGCGGCCGGAATGGCGGTTTTGAGCTGGCGTTCCCTCAGGGACTCTTCGATGTAACTCTTACTCGAAGAGATTATCTTCCAGGAGTAGGAAACCAGGGGCACCACCACCAGCATAACCAGAAGGACAGACAGCACCCAGAAGATGCTGATAATTCTTGGCGCTTTTTCCCGTTGTTCTTCGCTCTTTGCCAACCAACTCTCCAATCCGCAGGCCCGGAGAATAATATCCGGCGCCCAGAAGCGCTGGAACACACTCTCCATCGGCTATTATATTAACAGAAACGGTGATACAAGTATCGGCTTGCCTGAATCCCCTAATTCCGTGATTGAAACGCCCGTGCCTTCGAATCGCTAAGGCCTGCCATGGAATAGGTGTCGCAGAAATGACCGTCGAGGCGCCCGCTTGGGCCAGACCCATCACGGTAGGCGGGTTTCGTAAGCAGGCCTGTCGAAAGTGGGGTATTAGCCCCCCATCGCAACGGCGCTGGAACCGAAAAAAAGTACAACATCAAGCTTGTGCTACAATGCCTTACCCACGAAGGAGGAGTCGACCGCCTTCGTGGCCCGGACCCCGCCGCCCGGCGGGCTCCGTGGGTGGAGAAGATCAGATGAAAATACTGGTTATGAATTGCGGCTCCTCCTCCGTGAAGTTCCAATTCATCAACATGGAGGGCGAAGAGGTGCTGGCTAAGGGTTTGGTGGAAAAGATAGGCAGTACGGGTGCCCTGCTCAGGTACAAGCGAAGAGGAGAGAAAGAGATCAGGGAACTCGCCGAAGTCCGCAACCACGACGCGGCGATATCCCGGGTTCTTTCCACGCTGATGCACCCGCGCGACGGCGTCATTTCGTCGGCGGACGAGATCGACGGCATAGGCCACAGGGTGGTTCACGGTGGCGAGGATTTCAGTCGATCGGTCCTAATTACCGACGAAGTGAGGAACGCCATCGAGCGTTGCGGTAAATTCGCTCCCCTCCACAATCCCCACAACCTCAAGGGCATTGAGGTTTGCGAGCGCCTTCTCAAAGGCAAACCGCAGGTGGCGGTATTCGATACGGCCTTTCACCAGGGAATGTCCCCCGAACACTTTCTCTACGCCATTCCATATGGGCTCTATCGCAAGCTGGGCATCAGGCGGTACGGCTTCCACGGCACATCGCACCGTTACGTCGCCTTCAAGGCGGCGGAAAAGCTGGCTGCGCCCATCGAGACTCTCAAGCTGATCACCTGCCATTTGGGCAACGGCGCCTCCATCGCGGCTGTGGACGGTGGGATATCGGTAGACACCTCCATGGGATTCACTCCGCTGGAAGGCCTGATGATGGGCACCCGCTCCGGAGACATGGACCCGGCCATTGCTCCCTACCTAATGGAGCGCGAGAAGCTTGCGCCTACCGACGTGGAGTCCATACTGAACAAGCAGAGCGGGCTTCTCGGCATCTCCGAGGGCTCCAATGATATGAGGGAGATACTGGAGGCCATGGAAAGGGGAAGCGAGCGCCACGCCCTCGCCTTTTCCATGTTCTGCTACAGGATTAAGAAGTACATAGGAAGCTATGCCGCGGCCCTCGGTGGAGTGAACGCGGTGGTTTTTACCGGCGGCATCGGCGAAAACGTGCCCCGCGTGAGGAGCGAATCGCTGAAGGGATTGGGGTTCATGGGGATAGAACTCGACGAGGAAGCCAATGCGGGGAACGAATCGCTGGTATCGAGGGGAAGAACGAAGGTTTTGGTTATACCCACCAACGAGGAATTGGCCATCGCCAGGGACACGGTCGGGGTACTCGCGGAAATGGCCAGGGAGCAAGCGGGCCCGAGCGAAGAAACCATCAACCGAGAGTTGTCATCGTTGACCATCGAGGAGAGAAGGGAACTGGTGCTTCTCTGGGCGGCCGATCCCCAGGAGGAAATGGAGGTCCTGAAAGACAGGCTCCTACACAAAATACAGAGAAAGCTGAACGTACGGACCATCCGCTACGAACTTATACGCATGGGCCTTCTTTCCGGGGATGGAAACGAGCGCGGAAAGCGGGGCGGAGAGTCCATGGAAAGCGAGGGAAAAAATGGACGTAGTGAATAAGGAACAGAGCGGCTGGGATGTAGCCCTTGCCTGGCTTTCGGCCCTCGAAGAAGCGGCCCGCGACTTTCACGGTACGCTGCCCAAGGCCTTCTGCGAAAGGGCCTACGAACACTGCACCGCGAGGTGGTACCAGTTGCTGGAAGAGCAGTACGGCATAACGATCCCCAAGGCGAAGCAGATAAAAGAAGCCATCGAGAACCACATAGAGGTGGGCATCCGGGTAGGCCTTTTCAAGGACGCTTCCCAGTTCGAACTCAATCAAGTGAACCCCCAGCGGGTGGAGATCAAAACCATGGATTGCATCTACCGTCCCATCTGCGAGAAACTGATCGAGAACGGATCCGCGATCCGCGACCTGACCTGCGCGCGCGTGGGGTGTTTCAAGGCATCCGCCGAACTTCTTGCGGGCATTCGCTGCAAGTACGACGTCAGCGGTTTCAACAACGACGGTACCTGCGAGGGATACGTAGAGCACAGGTAGGAGACGATGGCGCAAGGCATGGACGCACTCAAGAACAGCCTGTTTTCCAACAGCGACTGGAGGGAAAGGCGCCGCGCCGTTTTCACCCTGTTGCATGAAAAACCGGAGGGTGCCTTCGAACTGCTCGAAACCGCCCTCGGGGACAGAGACCCCGACGTTCGCCACGCCGCCGTAATCTCGCTGGGCAAGCTGGGAGACCCCCGTGCGGTTGAACTCCTCTGTAGACCGCTCATCCTGGAAGATCCTTCGGTCAATATCCGTTGGGCGGCCGTAACCGCCCTGGGCGAGGTGGGTTCCCTCACGGCAACTCACAACGCCCTCTCCAGGGCACTGGAAGACACCGAGTGGGTGGTCCGAAACCAGGCCCTGCTGGTTATGTCCGACTTCCTGCGCAGCGTTCCCGAAACCATAGAGGGCGAGGAGTTCAGATCCCTGATCAGGCTCCTGGCGATTCCGGACGACGAAGTTCGGGGACTCGTGGTCGACGCTCTGGCCCGAAGGAGCACTCGCGGCCTGAATGATATGGTGGAAGCGCTCCACGGAAAAAGCATCAAGGTCCGCTCGGGGGTCGCCCAAGCCTTGGGGCAGAGCCGTGACCCCCGCGCCGTGGTTCCCCTCATAAACGCCACCGGGGATACGGCCGGCGTCGTGAGGGCCGCCGCCGCCGAGGGGCTGGAAAACATGGAAGACAAGCGCGCGGTGGAACCCCTTATCGTAGTACTGGGAGACTCCTATTTACCCGCCGGTCAAGCGGCCGTCAACTCCCTGGTAAAGCTGGGCGCGGTAGCCGTGGAACCGCTCTGCAGAGCGCTTGATTACTCCCTCTCCAAGCTCCATCGTAAGATGATCATAAAAACCCTGGGAGGCATCAGGAACCGCAGGGCCGTCCTGCCGCTGATGAACTGTCTTTCAAGCACCTACTTCATGGTGAGGCAAGCCGCCATTGAGGCCCTCGCCTCCTACGGAGAATCGGTGGTGGACGACCTGATCTCCATGGTCAAGGTCAGCATGATGCCCGTGGACTTCCTCGTGAAAGAGGTGAAGGAGGAGCGGAACAAGCGCCTCCGCCTGCGTGCAATACGCGCGCTGGGAGAGGTCAAGAACGCGGCGGCCATCAAACCCCTCAGGGAAGTAGTAAAGGAACCGGACGAAGTCCTGAGACAAACCACCCAGGAGGCGCTTTCCAAGATCGGCCTCGCCGCGTGGGCCCGCCACGGCGCCGTTGTGGCACTGGGAAACATCGGGCACTACAAAGCGGTACCCGCGCTTATCAACGCTCTCACGGACTATTCGGAACACGTCAGGGGACAGGCGTGCCAAGCCCTTGCCAAGGTGGGAGATCCCGCGGCCGTTCCGCCGTTGCTCCAGAGACTGGCCGAGGATGAGTTTGATAACGTGAGATGGCAAGCAGCCAAAGCGTTGAGGGCGTTGGACGATCACAGTCCCACCGTGGCGTACGCTTTCAGAACCGCCCTGAAGGACTTCGCCTGGAGGGTAAGAATGGTGGCCGCCCGCGCCCTCGGACGCAGGGAAGACCGGCTATCGGTGGAAGCGCTGCTGGAAGCGCTCGATGACTCCTCACACAGCGTGAGAAACAGCTCGGTGCACGCGCTGGCAAACCTCGGAGACCTGGCGCTGCCGCACCTTCTCGCCGCCGCGGCGGGGAAGGACACGCAACGCCGTCCTCTCGTGATGCGGGTTCTCGGAATGTACCTGGGCGAAGACTTCCATAAGCCGGTGGACGCCCTTACCTGCGCGCCCCCGGAACGCAGAGCGTCCATGACGGAAGAGCTGAAGATCGCCGTAAGGCGAAGGAACACTCCGAACGTGGAGTAGCCCGGAGTTCACCACACGCCGGGAAAGACAGGCCTGTCGGCGGCAGGTCGCTACGACGCGGAGATGGTAAGGATTGCGGGATTCCCGGCGTTGGATCCCGGTCAAACCGGAATGGTATTTTGGGTTGGTTTTGCAGAAACAACCATTCGGGGCAAGATGCCACTCCTACGGTTTGATGGTTGATTTTAGTGGTAGAAGGCACCCCTGCCCTTAGTATTTTCGCGGATTTTTCACCTATACGATTATCTTCTTTCCG
>CAZIBS010000020.1:0-26925 GCA_964537405.1 uncultured Thermoanaerobaculia bacterium
TGGGGCAGCATCCTCGCATCGGACGCCCACTCGCTTGAAGGACGCTTCCCTCTTTTCAGGGAAGCGGTCAGGGTCATCTCCTCGCGCTATGGCAAGGAAGCCGCGAGGAGGCTCTGCATCGAGAATCCCAGGCGTATTCTCGAAGGCGACCAGGTGCTTCCGGTTGTCTGCACGCCGGGCCGGGGCATGCGGAGCGTTTATCGACGTGGTTCAGAGGGCGTATAATGTAACTTAGCGGCAAATAGAGAGGAGGATCCATGCGGATCAAAGCTTTGAAGATAGACACGAACAAGGAGAACGTGGCCTTCCTCAGAAAAGGCTGCGCTTTCTGCAGGGCCCATGGTTCCGCCTCCATAATGAAGGTCGAGATAGTGAACAACGGCCGAAGCCTCTTCGCCATCCTGAACATCGTGGAGGAACCCTTCATCGCCTGCAATGAAATCGGACTTTGCACCCATACCTTCGAAAGCCTGGGCCTGCCAGAGGGCGCTGAGGTCGAAGTGCGCTACCCCGAACCCGTAAGGTCCGTCGAGCTGATCAGAAGGAAGGTTCGCGGCGAGGTCCTGGGCGCCCGGGACTACCGCTACATCATCAGGGACATCGTCGAGAACCGGTACTCCAAGGTAGAATTGACCGCCTTCGTGGTGGGCTGCTCGCAGGGAGCCATGGACAGGAACGAGATCGCCTATCTCTCCGAAGCCATGGCCGACCAGGGCGAGAGTCTCGATTGGGACAGGAAAATCGTAGTGGATAAGCACTGCATCGGCGGTATTCCGGGCAACCGTACAACCTTGATCGTCGTGCCCATAGTAGCCGCATACGGCCTCACGATCCCGAAAACATCCTCCAGGGCCATCACCTCGCCGGCGGGAACGGCCGACACGATGGAGGTGTTGGCAAGGGTAGATCTTGACCGTAGGCGGATGCTGGACATCGTGGAGAGGGAAAACGGCTGCCTGGCCTGGGGAGGTGCCTTTGCCCTGTCCCCCGCCGACGACATTATCATTTCGGTCGAACGTCCACTGAACATGGACGCGCCGGGACAGACGATAGCTTCCATTCTCTCAAAAAAGAAGGCCGCCGGGGCCACCCACGTACTGATAGACATTCCCGTCGGACCCACGGCCAAGGTGACCTCCTTCTCCCGCGCCATCTCGCTCCGCAAGCTTTTTGAATACGTCGGGGACAAGATGGGCATTCACGTGGAAGTCGTTGTTACCGACGGATCCCAACCTGTCGGCAACGGAATCGGGCCGGTGTTGGAGGTCGGGGACGTAATGAAGATTCTCAACAACGATCCCGGCGCGCCGCAGGACCTGCGCGAAAAGAGTCTCGACCTTGCGGGCAGGGTAATTGAGTTCGATCCGCCGGTTCGCGGGGGCGCCGGGCGGGCGATAGCCGAGGAAATACTTCTCTCCGGCAGGGCACTCGAAAAGATGAATCAAATTATCGCCGCACAGGGACCCAATACGGTGAAGAAGGCCGGGGTTCTGGTCAAGGAAGCCCTGGCGTCCCGTTCGGGCCGCGTAGCGGCCATCAGGAACACGCTTCTGGCCAAGTGCGCCAAGCTGGCCGGCGCTCCGGTGGACGTTGGTGCGGGAATCTACCTCTTGAAGCACTTGGGAGACGAAGTCAAAGAGGGAGAGCCGATCTTCCGTATTCACGCCGAACTCAATGCGGACCTCGGCTTCGCTTGGGATTATTGGCAGCGCCACGCCGAAATCATGGAGTTTGAATGATAGCGTTCATTAAGAGGAAAGGTGCGCAGCCATGGGAAGGGTAGAAGAAACCGCGGCAAAAATAAAGGCACTCAAGATCCAGGGAGCCAACGCCATTGCTGTGGCCGCACTTAAAGCGCTGGCCGATGACCTGGCGAACGACCCCGGGGCTCACAAAACGGCCCTTGTTTCCCTGTTGGTCGCCGCCCGCCCAAACGAACCCATGCTTCGTAACCTGCTGAACCGCTATCTCAGCGAACTTCCGGCGCAGGCCGCCGGCGCTGACTTCCCGGCAAGCGCCGATAGTTTGCTCGAATGCGTAAGGCGTGATGAAAGGCTCATGGCTGAGGCGGGCGCTGAACTCGTACAGGATGGGATGAGGGTCTTTACCCACTGCCATTCCTCATCGGTGGTTTCTATCCTAAGGGAGGCCCACGGAAAGGGCAGGAAGTTCACGGTTTTGAACACGGAGACGAGACCGCGCCTGCAGGGACGGATTACCGCGAGGGAACTCGCGGGGGATGGAATCAAGGTCGTGCACATGGTGGACTCAGCCGCAAAGTACGCTCTCGACGGGGCCGACCTTTTCCTCTTCGGTGCCGACGCCGTTCTTCATTCCGGATACCTCATCAACAAGGTTGGAACGGGCATCTTCTGCGTAGTAGCGAACCGCTACGACGTGCCCACCTACTGCGCAACCTTGACATTGAAGGTGGTTCGGGACCACGTGGACGAGAAGGTCGAAGAGCGGGATCCTTCTGAGGTTTGGCCGGATGCTCCCGGCAGTGTGAAGATTTTTAACCCGGCCTTTGACAAGGTGCACCTCAAATACGTTACGGCCTTCATTACGGAAAGGGGGCTCTTGAAGAATATTCTCTCCGGTTCGCCCCTTCTTCCCCCTTCCGCGCCGAATGAGCAGGGAAACGCCTTTTAAAGGAGGCATGCGATGACTCAGGAGTACGGTTATTTGGACATAGGCGGAACTCCCCGCGAGGACGACCTTGTTTGCCGCTTCAGGGTGGAACCGGCCGATGGAATTACGATGGAAAGCGCGGCCAACACCCTGGCCGCCGAATCTTCGATTGGAACCTGGACGCACGTCGAAGCCCTTACACCGGCTTTGAGAGAACGGCTGAGAGCCCGGGTTCTCTCCATCAAGGGCAGCAGCGTGATAATAGCTTACGGGGCCCGACTCTTCGAACCCGGTAACATGCCGCAGCTCTATTCTTCGGTGGCCGGCAACATCTTCGGGATGAAGGATGTTGTGAGGCTCAGGTTGGAGGAGGTGAGCTTTCCCCCGGTGCTGGTCCGTTCTTTTCCGGGTCCGGCCAAGGGGATTAGCGGCATCAGGAAGGTAATGGATATTCCTTCGAGACCGATGGTCGGAACCATAGTCAAACCCAAGATCGGATTGCCGCCCCTGGAACACGCCCAGGTTCTATACGAGGCAATGGTGGGAGGCTGCGACGTCGTCAAGGACGACGAGAACCTGACCTCTCAGGCTTTCTGTCCCTTCGATAAGAGGTTGAAGGCCTGCCTCGAAGCCGCCAGGAGGGCGGAGGACGAAACGGGCAGCGCCAAGGGCTATATCCCCAACGTCACGGGACCGACCGAAGTAATGTTGAGGCGGGCGGAACTTGTTGTCCGCTTCGGCGGAAAATTCGCAATGGTTGACCTCGTCACCGCGGGATGGGCCGGCGTGCAGAGCCTGCGCGCGGCGGACTTCGGCTTGATCCTCCACGGCCACAGGGCCATGCACGCAGCCTTTACAAGGCTCCCTGACCATGGGATCGCCATGGCCGTATTGGCGCGCTCCGCGAGGCTCGCGGGGATTGATCAACTTCACGTGGGAAGCGCGGTCGGCAAAATGGCCGGCGAACGCGAGGAGGTGCTTCGCTCAAAACGCGCCCTCCTTCAAAATTCCGCCGAAGATGGAAGGGAGGCGGCCGGCCGGAAGTGGTTCGATATCGCCCCAGCCATGCCCATCGCCTCGGGCGGGCTTCATCCGGGACACATTCCGGAACTCCTTGAAATTTTCGGCCACGATGTCATCATACAAATGGGTGGGGGCATACACGGCCATCCGGGAGGCACAACGGCCGGAGCCAGAGCGGCGCGCCAGGCGCTCGACGCCGCCGTAAAAGGAGTGCCGCTGGCGGAGGCGGCCGGTGAAGCGCCGGAACTGGCCGAAGCCCTTAAAAAGTGGGGGAGTCCTTAGTGAAAAGGGTGCTCTTGGTTTCCAGCGATCCAACGCTCATACAGCACGTACGTTCGGCCCTCCCGGCAGAATGGAAGCTGACCACGGTTGCGTCGAAGAAACAGGCCGACGCCTGGATCGAAAAGGAAAGGCCGGACACCCTCTTCGTGGACCTCGAACTGGAAACAGAGAATGGGCTCTCCATTCTCGAAGAGATGGACCAAGGGTTTGATTTAACCTTGCCGGTCGTTCTCTTCGCCCCGGAGGAAGTAGACGGCGCCACGGCAAAGCGAGCCTCGATGCTGCCCCTTACGGGTCTGATCCACCGTCCCTTCCTGGAGAGTAAGTTTAAGGCTCTATTCGACTCCGTGGAGCACGCCCTGATCTCCTTCGATGCCTCTCTGCCCGAATTGCTGGGCTACGGTTTCAGGGGAGCGGAACCCAACCTGGTCTCCTGCGACATTGGAAGCGCTTCCGTTTCTTTCCTCTTCAGCGGTGGGCGACTCTACGCCTTTAACCACCCGCTCTTCCGCGAGAGGTACGAAAAGAACCTGGCTGAAGCCGGATTTAAAATGGAAGGCCGCGTCGATAGAGACGGCCGGATGGATCCCGCCGCCCTGGAAGAGCGCATGGGAGGAGCGGCCGCCATGGTAACCGCAAAAGAGTCGGCCATCCTGTCGGTGCTCGCCGGGTGTTCCCTTGACGCCTACTACTCCGTCCACGCAGAGAAGGCGACCATACCCAAGGGCCTTGTTGCGATTGATATTCCATCTATCCTGGCCAAGCTCGTTGAACACGTGTCTCCTCGGGTATTAGGAGTGCTGAAGAATCCAAAGATTAGCCTTATTGCCTCCGGCGACGCAGTCCCGGCCGATCTTCCCATTCAACCCAGCCACGGTTATATCCTCTACCAATGCCAAGCGGAGAGGCCGCTTCAGGAACTTCTGCAGACGGGCGCCCTTCCCGAGGAGCAATTATTTTCGGGCGTGTACCTTCTCCTTCTCCTGGGGTTGCTCGTCGCAAAACCCGGCGTTGGCGACAACTTCGGGCTGAAGGGACTGGTGGAATCGATCAAACTGGAGGAACACCGCATCCGCCGCCAGTCGGGGGTGATAGAAAACCTCTTCAGAAACCTCCGGACCCCCGGAGAGAGTCCCTACGCGGTTCTCAACATTAAACCCGGCACAAACCCATCGGAAGCTTACGGGAAGGTGGAAGTCATGCGGCGAAGCCTGAGCCGGAAGAACCTCCACCCGGAGGTTTACAAGAAGTACGGGAGGGAAATCCTCTTCATCAGGGCGAAATACGAGGAGGCCCTGCTGATTCTGCAAACGTCTTTTATCGACAACAAGCGCGCCGTAATGAAGAAGGAGGGCGCCAAGGTAACGGAGGGAGTGTCCAGCATGGCCGGGAGCAAAACCGAACGGCAAGAGATTTCAGAACGCCGGATTGCGGAAGCCAGAAAGTTCTTCGAAACGGCCCGGCGACACTTCGAAGAAGAGGATTTTCACGAGTCGAGTCAATTCCTCAAGCTGGCGCTCTTGGAGAACCCCTTTCTCTCCGAGGCCCACCATCTAATGGCAAAGGTCTACGAAAAAAGTTCCGACCGTAGGGCAAAACACTTGGCTGAGAGCGAATATCAACGGTCCGTCGAACTCGACCCGTGGCGGGTTGACTACCTCTTGGATCTGGCGGAGTTTTATACTTCTCACGATCAGGCGGCTCGGGGCCGGGCCTACCTGAAAAAGGCTCACGCTATCGACAGGAAGAGTGCAAGAGCCTTGGCCCTTAGAAGGAAGATTAGCGAGCAACCATAAGACAATCAGCTTGGGGCGCCCGGTGCGAGTGCACGAAAGGCCGGAAGTGTGGTATTATAGAAAACTTGAAGTGTTAGGTTGGGTTAATAGTAAAGGACTTGACTTCTTACAGGCCGTTCATTAAACTCAGGAAAGAGAATGGGTCTCGCGTGAGAGGGGAGAAAACGATGCGAATTAAGATGCGCTACGTTTCACTTGGCCTTCCCATCCTGCTGCTCGCGGGCTGGGGAGCAACCGTGAATGCCCGGGAGGCGCCGAAAGCGAAACAAGCCAAGGCCCAAACCGCCTCAGCGGTTTCACCCGCAATGCAACAAAAGGCCAAGACCTACAAGGGCTCTAAAACACCGCCGAGGCAACTCGTTAAGGAGGCGGACGGCCACTGGACGCCCTATACCTTGCCCGGTCATCTTCCGAAGGGTGCGAAGGTATATAAGATTGTCAAGGGCGATACCCTTTCGGGAATAGCACAGCGGCAACTTGGTACGTGGCTGTTGTGGCCGCGGATTTGGGACCTTAATCCCTACATCAAGGACGCCCATTGGATCTATCCCGGAGACCCGCTCTACATAAGGAAGAAGCCTGCGGTAATCAGCGAAATTCAACCGGTCAAACCGGAAGAAAAGCAGCAGGGCAAGCAAAAGAAGGAGAAAAAGCAGGCCAAGGCTGTTTTTCAAATCGAGCAGGTAGCACACATGCCTCCGGTAACGGCCCACGACGTGTACTGTTCCGGCTACATCACCAAGAACTTCTCGCGTCCCCACCTGACCCTTCTTTCCGGACCGGAACAGACCAGAGAAATATTCGCTACGGGCGACGTCGTCTACCTGAACGAAGGAAAGGCCGACGGTATCAAGGACGGAGACCTGTTCAGCGTGTTGAGGGAAGGCCAGAAGGTCAGCCATCCCCAGACGGGAAGGTACATTGGCCGTTTTATTCTCAGGCTCGGAAGGATCAAAGTGCTCGCCGTTCAGAAACACACGTCAATTGCCAGGATTACGCAATCCTGCACCGGGATAAGCTACGGAATGTCGTTGGTGCCGTGGCAGCCCATTCCCATTCCCTGGAATATAAAGGCTGCCAAGGGTCTTCCCCTGGCTCGGCCATTCGACGCAAGGAAACCCATGGGAAGAGTTATCTGGAGCGAAGACAGGCTGCAGAGCGTTGGTCAGAACTACCTCATTTATATCAGCCTGGGTTCCAACAATGAACTCCTCCCCGGAGACAAGGTCTGGATCTTCGATTTTCCGGCGAAAGAAGGAGCTTCCTCCAGAGGAACGAGGGACCTCTTCCGCCAGCAGAAGATCAACGTTGGTCCCAAAGACCTGTTCCGTCCCCAAAAGGTTGGAAAATACCATAAGGAAAAGAATGTATCGGTCGCCGAGGCCATGCCGCTGCCGAAGGGCGCCATTACCGGCGATGTTCCCGGATGGATCTACTATGGTCACGGTGGAGTGAATAATATCCGGAGGTTCATCGGTGAGGCAGTAATACTTACAACCGAGCGCAACACGGCCTGTGCGAAGATACTCCTTTCTTCCAGCTATGTTACCCTCGGAGACTGGGTCCAGGTGGAATAAGGCCGGAATGCAAAGTAGACTTTCGAGGGAGGGGTCAACCCCTCCCTCTTTTTATTTCAGACTAACGTTTCGAGAGCGCTTCCAGACCGGGGAGCGGCTCGCCGGCCAGCAGCGCCAGGGAAGCGCCCCCTCCGGTTGAGATGTGGGTGATGGACGAGGAAAGCCCGGCCGCCCTCACGGCGGCAACGATATCGCCTCCTCCGATTACGCTCGTCGCTCCCGATTCGCCGATAGCTCGCGCAAGGTCCACGGTGCCGGAGTTGAAGGGGGGCGTTTCAAAGACCCCCATGGGGCCGTTCCAGAAGATAGTGGCGCTATGCAACGCCACGGCGCCATAGGCGCGGGCCGTTTCCGGACCGATGTCGAAGGCCGCAAGGTCGTCTGGAAAAGAGTCCAGCCCATGTACGGACGCCTTCTCCGGTGTTTCCAACGATAGCGCCGCCCGGTGGTCGACCGGCAATAAAAGGTTTACAGCCTTCTGTTCCGCACTTTCAAGAATCTTGCCGCATGTAGGGATGAGGTTCTCTTCCATAAGGCTGGCGCCGGTGGAAATTCCCTTGGCGGACAGGAAAGTGTAAGCCATGGCGCCGCCGATGCACAGGTTGTCGACCTTGTCCAGGAGGTGCGTAATAACGGGAATCTTGTCGGAAACCTTGGCCCCCCCCAAAAACGCGGTGTAGGGCCTGGAAGGGTTCTGGAGCGTGCCCGAGAAGTAATTCAGTTCCTTCTCCATCAGAAAGCCGATTCCGGCCCGGGAAAAGCTCCTGACGAGAGCGTACACGGAGACGTGCGGCCGGTGAATCGTGCCGAAGGCGTCGTTCACGTAGAGGTCGGCCAGAGCGTGAAGGCGCGCGGCGAGGGCTTCGTCTCCCTTCGTTTCTCCCGGTTCAAAACGGACGTTCTCCAGGAGTACCGTCTCCCCGGGGACTATTGAAGAGCTGAGTTTCACGGCACTCTCGCCCACGACGTCGGTAGCCATGAAGATCCTTCTGCCATCCATGAGTTCGCGCAGCCGCTGGGCCGCCGGCGCAAGAGAAAGACCGGGAACCACCCGCCCCTTGGGACGGCCCAGGTGCGAGCAGGCAACCACCCTGGCGCCGCCGTCGAGAAGGTAGGCGAGGGTAGGCAGCGCGGCGCGGATCCGCGTGTCGTCCTTTATCTTTCCATCCTTAATGGGCGTGTTCAGGTCGAAGCGCACAAAAACCCGTTTACCGGAAAAACTCATGTCTCTTATGGAAAGGTATGTCTTCATGGCTTCATTTCTCCCATATAGGCCAAAAGGTCAATGAGCCTGTGGATGTAACCCCATTCGTTGTCGTACCATGCGATCAGGCGAACGAGGGAGTCCTGCACCGTCGTAAGCTTCTCATCAATTATGGAGGAGGCGGTGTTGCCTATGAAGTCCTGGGACACCAGCTCCTCACGGCAGACGGAGAGGATATTCTCAAGGGGACCGGAGGCCGCGTCATCGAGGATACGGAGTACGTCGCCGCGGGAGGGAGAATTCTCTGCGTGGATGATGATCTCCGTCAGAGAGGTCGCCGGCGCGGGAACCCGTATCGCCATTCCTCTCGTTTTTCCCCTGAGTTCCGGCAGCACGGCCTCAACGGCGCGTTCAGCGCTGGTAGTCGTTGGAATCATGTTGAGGGCGCCGGCCCTTGATCTTCGGAGATCGTGCCGGGGCGCATCGACCAGCGTCTGGTTTACGTTGTAACAGTGAACGGTGTTGAAGAGAACGCTCCTTATTCCGAAGCTCTTACCAAGCACGTGAAGCGGTGGAACAACGCAGTGGGTCGTGCAGGAAGTCGCCGAGACGATGCGGTCCTCAGGTTTCAGCACGGCGTGGTTCACGCCGTAGACGACCTGCACGTCCGCATCGTTGCTCACGGCGGTCAGGAGCACCGGAACCTTGTGGGCTTCCAGGTGAGCCCGGTCCGTGAAGCGACCCGTAGCCTCCACGATTCGGTCAACGCCGAAGTCGCGCCACGGAATATCAACAGGGTCGCGGTGGTGGCTGAGGGGGACGATTTTCCCGTCGATGAGGAACGTTCCCTCCGCGCCCGCTTCGGCGCGGCGGTCCCACGCACCGTAGTAGGAGTCGTGGTTCAAGAGATGGGCGATAATTCTCGCCTCGGCCACGTCGTTGAGAGCCGCGACCTCGAAGCGTGGGTCCGCAAGCAGACACTTGAGGAGACCGCGTCCGATTCTGCCGAGTCCATTGATCCCTATTCGCACCGGTTCCTCCATAGCTTGCGTATCAACACAACGGCGGCGCCCCGATCGCCTACCCTGAATCCACCACCTAAACCGGGATTCGCCTGCCTACCACGTTGCGCGCAAGCGCGGCCTGTTGGGGTCCCACCACGCCCTTGGTCCCCGGTTAGACGGCGGATTCGGACCACTTTACCGTCCGCCGAGATTCTAACCGCTTTTGAGAGCGTGTCAAGGGACTATGACCGGGATTCCCCACCCGCACCCGATTCGTGCGGCGGGATAGATTCCAACATCCAAGCCCTATCCGCCACTCCCGGTCCCCGGCCCCTCCCAAATTCCGTGATTGAAAACACCCGCGCCTTCGAATTGTTAATGCTTTTCCAGGTAAAAGAAGCATCCCCCGAAACGGGGGCCATTCTCTCTCCGCCCCATCGTCGGCACCTTCCGGGCCTTCGGGCTGAAGACCCCCAATCCCTTGGGGTGAAACGCCATAGGCGCAACACCGTGGACCGCGGAGTCTTTCCCGGCCGTTCACATCAACCGTCGCGGATTTTGGGCACCCCGCATGGCTTGTATCATGTTGGGAAAAAGGGATAAGATTGAAACATAGCAGGACCAATCCATTGGAGGTAAGGGTCTTGTCTGGACAAAGGGTGCAACAAAAGGTACAGGATCTTTTGGCATTGGCCGACGTGACCATCGGCGGAGACCACCCGTGGGACATTCAAGTTCATAACGGGAATCTCTACCAACGGGTTCTTGCCGACGGTTCGCTGGGCCTCGGCGAAGCCTACATGGACGGTTGGTGGGACAGCGCGGCGCTTGACGGCTTTTTCAGCAAGGTGCTGAGCGCAGGGCTGGATATGAAGGTCAGGACCAGAACGTGGTTTTTCGACGCGCTCAGGGCCCGAGTCTTCAACCTCCAGAAGGTATCGCGCGCCTTTGACGTCGGGCGGCGTCACTACGACATTGGAAACGATCTTTACCAATGCATGCTCGATAAACGCATGATATACAGTTGCGGCTACTGGAAAAACGCGGCGACCCTCGATGAGGCACAGGAGGCCAAGTTGGACCTGGTCTGTAGAAAGTTGGCCCTGAAGCCGGGGATGCGCATCCTTGACATCGGTTGTGGTTGGGGGGGGATGGCGCGCTTCGCTGCCGAGCGCTACCAAGTGAAGGTTGTCGGAATTACGGTCTCAAAGGAGCAGGCGGCCTTCGCGAAGGACTTCTGCCAGGGTTTTTCCATCGAAATTCGCCTGCAAGACTACCGCAGCCTGGAGGGGACCTTCGATCGTATCGTGTCCATAGGCATGATAGAGCACGTTGGGCGCAAGAACTATCGCGCCTTCATGAAGATAGCCGGAAAATGTCTGAAGGAAGGCGGCCTGTTTTTGCTGCAAACCATTGGTGGAAACCAATCGGTTTTGCGGACCGACCCATGGATCGAACGTTACATTTTTCCCAATTCCATGCTGCCGTCGCTCAAGCAGTTGGCTGCCGCCGCCGAGGGACTCTTTGTCCTTGAGGACCTGCACAACTTCGGCGCGGATTACGATAAGACCCTGATGCGGTGGTATAAGAACTTCTGCGATAGCTGGAAAACCCTTAAGAAAGACTACGACGAACGCTTCTACCGGATGTGGACCTACTACCTTTTGTGCAGCGCCGGGTCATTCAGGGCCAGGGTTAACCAGTTGTGGCAGTTTGTTTTCTCGCCCGGCGGCATTCCGGGCGGATACGCGGTGCCGAGGTAGATGAAAATCCGGATGCCCTCTTCTCCTCACGGCTTTTCCTCCGCCCCGGTTTTTGCGTCTTGAGACCCTGTCCGGACAGGCTTCCCAGCATCTCAACGCGGAGTTCAGAATCCCAGGCGGTACGTGTCCGAATGCGTTTCCTTCCGTAAGAGTGAATTATATAGCGTCGTATCAGTGTTTCGCCGGAGGTCGTCATGCACCATGCGCCGCACCGTAAAACCGCAACACCAGGTTCTCTTCCGGTGAAAAAGGGAGAGCCGGATTGCGGCGGACGCGCTACCGGTGGCCGCTTTGCCCGCATCCTTAAATATTTCTCCACGGCTACCCGCATGAGACGATCGGTGCAGATCATCGTTCTTTTCCTGGTTGTCCTGATCGGGATTCAGTTTGCGCTCTTCGTTGCTTCATGTCTTAACCCGTCGAGAGCGCCCGTAAGTCGTCCGCCCGGCGTAGCGGGATTCCTGCCCATAACCGGACTCATGGGGATCAGGCACTGGATGGTCACGGGAACCCTGGACGCAGTCCAGCCGTCCGCGGCCATACTGTTGCTATTGGCCGTCTTGGTCAGCATCGCTCTTAAGAAAAGCTTCTGTTCCTGGATCTGCCCCATCGGGACGTTGTCGGAATTCCTCTGGAGGCTCCGGGAGAAAGTCTTTCCGCGCCGGCCCCGTCGAATGGTGCCGAAGTGGCTTGATGCTCTCCTCATGGCACCCAAGTACCTCCTCCTGGGTTTTTTTCTGCTTTCCATCTTTGCTATGTCGCTGAGGAACCTGTCGGGATTTATCTACGGGCCTTACAACAGCGTAGCCGACGTCCGAATGCTGGCCTTCTTTGAACATCCCTCCACTGCTACCGTGGCGGTGTTGGTCGTGCTCTCTTTTCTCGTTAAAAATGCATGGTGCCGCTATCTCTGCCCATACGGTGCTCTGCTCGGTCTTGTGAGTCTGCTCAGCCCCATGAAGATCCGGAGGCTGGACTCGGCCTGCACCGGGTGTGCGTCCTGCTCGCACGCCTGCCCCATGGATCTGAAGGTACACGAGGTCGGCACGGTGAGGTCGCCGGAATGCACGGGCTGCATGTTGTGCCTGGACGCCTGCCCGGAGGACGAGTCCCTCACGATGGGTATCCTCCATCCACGGTCGCGGCGGCGCATTGCGGTTCTCGCGCTGGCGCTGGTTCTAATGGTCTATTTCGGGGGCATAGCCGTGGCAAAAATATCGGGGCGATGGCAAAACGGAATCAGCCGGCAGACGTACCGTCGCATCGTACCGCCGGCCATGCACCGCTATTCTTCGAGTTCCGGAAACACAATACCGAATTCTTAAAGCGGTTCGTTTACTCACCATGGAATGGAAAAGCCCGCTTGGAACGCATGGTCCTCAGAATGGTGATAGTATTCGTCAATCCCGGAGCTGCGGCTGCGATCCGGGCCATAGGTGTACGGGGCGTTGAGCTGAATATCCGGCCGGGTTGGCAGATAAGGGCCGGGCCGGCGCTGCTGTTCCAACTCTTCCGAAACAGGGTCCCGAAGGCCGGAAGATTGTGGAGACCTGTTATTGGGACGATCACTCCGTTAATTTCTTCTCACGCGAGTTTCGGTCCCGGCCGGGGGTCGGTCTTATGGCGGGCGTCGTGGCGTCTCCGGCCCCGCCCGAAGCCGGAAATGTTTCTTACGGGGCTCCCAACACGCACGAACCTTCGGGGGCGGTCCCGTGGGTCGACGAACGCTACATTCTACCGCCCAAAAAATCGAGTGCGGGGTGGTCCATCGGACCACCCGATTCCGGCTCCCCCGCGTCGTCCCATGCGGTCAGCTCGTGTCTGTCCACGGAGGAGTGGACGCATTGGGCAAGAGGGCGTCGGAGGGTCCTGCTGGTGCCGTTAAGGGCGATACCCGACCGGGTGCTGAAGGATGCCATTGGTGAAGCCTCGGTTTCCAGTGCCTCCGATGACGTGAATGTCCCCCCGGCTTCCCCTCCCCGAGAAGGAGTCGTGAACAAGGATCGAACAAGGGGATACCTTCGGCGCTATGACGAGGGGCCCGGAGGCTTCAAGCCTGCCGGTTTCTTGCCGGCCGGCGCTCTGCACCCCCTGACCGAAAACCGTTGCGACGGTGTGTTGAGACACTTTCCCGTGACGAGGCAGAGGGACGGCTTTCTTGAAATCGTCTATGACGTCCGGAAGGACTTGCGCGCCTGGGTCCGAATGACTCGCCCTGACACGATGTTCTCCGGCTCGACCCCATCCGTGAACTTTACCCCGTTTAACGGGGATCAGCCCATCACCCACGACTGGCGGGAGGCAGTGCTCGTCGACCTGAATTGCCTGCGGCGGGACCCCTTCGTCCGCCTCTACAAGGCCCCCGACGTACGCGCACCGTGGCGATTGCTGGACCGGAACTTCCGTCTGCCCTTGTCGGGGGAAGAGGGAGTCGAGCTGATCGTGGGGCAGCGGAACGGCTTCGGTCTCCTCGCCCTCGATTCGTGCGACGGCAAAGAGAGGGTGCTCATGGGTTGGGTCCCCCTTCGCGATGCCGAAGGCCGACTTCTGGTTTGGGTCTCGGACGACTCCGGCTGCTGTTGAGCCGCCAGATCTCGCGGAGCGCTTCCCCCTGGTTGCTCCTCGTGAAGGATGTCTCCGGAACTCCCACCACTCAAAAGCCCGGGGAGCACCGCGGTAGGGAACTTGGTGTCCAGGCGTCAAAAAAAGGAGAAAAAAAAGAGGAACGCCCCAGGTTGAGGCGTTCCATAGGAAGGAGAAAATGGAGGATTTTGCTAGAACTTTACTTGCAGCGTGAGTTGCACGCGGTCTTCGTCGGGAATGTATGAGAGGTCGTGAGCGAGACGTTCGTAGTCCAGGAGCCACATGTTTCCCTTGTACATGTTGTAGGCCACGCCCGCGATGTAGCGTTTCTGGACATCCCTTGTTGAAGGAGTTACGTGGTCGCTGTCCGGATCGAAGTAGTCGTAGCGCCCGATGAGCCTGAACTTCTTGTCGGCACTGATCTTGCCGGAGGCAAAGAGGGAGTAGCCCCTCTGGTTCCTGGCGCTGCCGTCCGGGTTCACGACGGAACCTCCCTGGTTACCTTCGCCGTCGTAGTACTCGGCGGTGGCGGTAAAGCGTTCGCTCTCGAAGGAGAGCATCCAGTCTACGAGTTTCCAGTCGGGCAGTTCCATCCCGGCCGCCTTCGAGACGTTGCCCTTTCCGTTGATTCCAAGAACTCCGACTTGCAGGCCGGGGATGAAGCCGGGGAAGGGTCGTAGCGTGAAGCGGGCCTCCATCACCTTGTTTTGGTTCTTCTCGGCGGCGTGGTAGCCTCCTCCGTTGTATACCCCTAACTGCCACGAACCGTAGCGGCCGGCGTAGTGCTTGTTGACCCGTTTCCTGTAGTCGGCGGACATTTCGCCCCCAAAGTCCGAGCCGACGACAAAGCCTTCATCGGCGCTGTTGAAGAGGTGGTTGCGCTCCAGGAACATCGTGTCCTGCATCCTGTAACCGTTTATCGCTTCCCAGAAGTCCTGGTAGGGCACGTGGACCTGGCCGAACTCGACGTAGGGCTTCGTGAAGTAGTTGTTGCCCTTCCAGTGAAATTTGCCGTAGAGGTACTTTATCCGCGTATTAACGGATCCATCTCCGGCGCGCGTGATGTCGGTCGTAAAGCGAGCTTGGAACCAGGGGGTGACGTCGTCCTTCACGTCCAGGTATCCGCGCTTCAGGACAAACTGGTTGTAAGAGGTCGTCTCGTCGTGTACTCCGGTGTATTTGCCGCCGTTCTGATAGGATAGGTACATCAAAGTTCCGACGTGCAGGTTCCTGAGCGCGGCGGGAAGCGCCGGATGCTTCGGGACTTCCGCCTTCACGGTGTCCGTCACCTGCCGGTTCTGCTCCTCCGCCTTCTGCTTTTTTTGAAGGTCGTACTGACCCTGTACCGCCTCGGCCTGCACCCTGGTTATCACCCCGTTTTTGACCAGCAGTTCGAGCAGCGGGTCGAGGTTACGAGCCTGGACGGCGAGTCCAACCGCCAGCAGAACCGTCGCCGCCGTAAGAACCAATACTTTTCTTCGGTAACCTGCTACTTTTGTTCTCATCTCCCTATACTTCTCTGACATGTAGGGTCTCCTTTGCATGTCCGCATCCATTCACCATGAGGTTCCTTGCCGCACCGGCCGTCGGTAACAACACGGCCCGCCGTTTGTCGCCGAAGGCGACACGATGGATTCTCGAGTTCGAAGGCCGTTCTAGTTCCACACGCTCTTCCCGTTGGCCCGAATGTCCGATTTCCACTTGGATTCGATGAGGTTCACAACTTTCTGCGGAATCGGGACATAGTCGAGCTTCTTTGCCATCCCCTGACCGTGTTTATAACCCCAGTCGAAGAAGTTCAGAATTTGACGGGTTCTGGCGGCATCGCTCTGCTTCTTGTAGAGCAGGATGAACGTCGCGCCTGTGATGGGCCAGCTCCGGGCACCAGCCTGATCGGTCAGAACGAGGTAGAACCCGGGAGCATGAATCCAGTCGGCGTTGGCGGCTGCGGCCATGAAGCTCGCCATGGTCGGATGGACGAAACGTCCGGCACGATTCCGAAGCAGAACGTAGCTCATGTGATTCTGCAGCGCGTACGCGAATTCGACATAACCTATCGAACCATTGATGCGTTGAACATAGGAAGCGACTCCCTCGTTGCCCTTACCGCCGACACCTACCGGCCAGGAGACGGACTTGCCGTTCCCCACGTCGGCCGCCCAGGTTTTGGAGACTTTCGTAAGGTAATTGGTGAAAATCCAGGTCGTACCGGAACCGTCGGCGCGGTGGACAACCGTGATCGCGGTATTAGGAAGTTTTACTCCCGCATTAAGCTTTGTGAGGGCGGGATTGTTCCACCGATTTATCTTGCCCAGGTAGATGTCGGCGAGAATTGCAGGGGTGAGCTTGAGTTGACCGGGCTTTACACCGGAGAGGTGAACTACCGGCACCACGCCGCCCATGATTATGGGAAATTGGATCAGGCCGAGCTTGTTGAGTTCCGCCTTCTCAAGTGGAGCGTCCGATGCTCCGAAATCCACGGTCCTGGCCTTGATCTGAGCTATGCCGGCGCCGGATCCGATGGACTGGTAGGCCAACTTGAGTCCCGTTTTTTTATGGTAGGCATACGCCCACTGCGATATAACGGGATAGACGAAGGTGGAACCCGCGCCGGTCACTTGCGCGTCGGCGGCCCGCACGCCCCCCGGCGTTGATACGAGGAGAACCGCGCAGAATGCAAGCAGGGTTGGTATGATCAATTTCTTCATCGTTTGATACCTCCTTTTATCACTCTTCTTCCTCGTTCCACCTTCCCTGCCCCGGAATGGAACCGGGTGCGGAACCGTTAGAGTCATAGGTTAAAGCCGAAAGGTTAACTTTTCTTTAGGGGAGTGTTAGGTTTTCGTTTACGTGGTTTCCGGACGGAAACTACGTAGGGAGATCCGACTATGAAGCATCGGGGGGCGGGAGCAGTATCGTGAAAGTGCTGCCCTCTCCCAACTCGCTTTCAACAGAAATCGTTCCGCCGTGGGCTTTTACGATGTGCTTGACGATGGCCAGGCCCAGCCCGGTTCCACCGGTGTCCCGATTCCTTCCCTCCTCGACTCTGTAGAAGCGCTCGAAGAGCCTCGGCAGGTGTTCCCGGGGAATTCCGCAGCCCGTGTCCCTGACCTCCAGCTTGACGGTTTTTCCCTCCATTCCGGCTCCCAGCCTCACGGAACTTCCATCTTTGCTGTATCTAACGGCGTTGGACAGGAGATTAAGCAGCGCCTCTTCCAACAAACTGGCGTTGACGCCGGCTTCAAGGTCGTCCGGGCAAATTACCTCGATGTTGACGTTCCGCATGGAACCCGATATGGCGCAAGCGGTCTTGACCCTTTGAAGCAAGGGCAGGAGAGACTGCCTGAGAATCTCCACGCGCCCCTCTGAATTCTCGATCGAAGAGAGTTTGAGGAGGTCTTCTATGATGGCGGAGAGGCGATCGGTCTGCCTGGCTATTATCCCGAGAAATTCGGAGGCTTGCCGAGGATCATCGAGGGCGCCGCTCTCAAGAGCTTCAACGAAGCCCTTGATCGAGGTGATCGGAGTTTTCAGCTCGTGAGAAACGTTGGAGACAAACTCCTTGCGCATCCGTTCCAATTTCTTAAGCCTTGTTACGTCGTGAAAGACAAGAAGTATTTCACCCTCTCCGGTCTTCTCGCCCCGGATAGCGACGCCGGTTACGTCGAGGTACAAATCCGCTCCGGCCCGGTGGTAGGTGAGGGTTTCGCCGCGGTCCCGGTCTTTCTCACGAAGGGCGCCGACAAAACGGTCCAGCCCTACGCAACGCAACTGCTGCAAGAGAACGCGGTTTGAGGTTTCGACGCGTTGCAGGTTGAAGAGTTCTTTCGCAGCCCTGTTGGAGCGAATTACCCGGTCTTCCGGGTCGATTACCAGCACCGCTTCACCCATACTGTCAAAGAGTGCCTCCACCTCCTCCATTCTGCCCGACATTTCGTCAATCTTACCCTGCCACAAGCGCACCGCTTCATCGAGCGGTCTGTAGAGCGGGGCCATGGCGTCGTCCGGCGACGACGAAAGGCCCTCCAGGTGCTCACCGCAGGCTATCTTTCGCAAGGCTCCCCGAAGCCTCTCCACAGATGACATCACTACCGCGCGAAGATAGACCTCCAGCGCGGCCGCCGCCAAAAGGAAGAAGAGGCCCACCACGACGCTCCATGCGTAGTAGATTCTTAAGAACGGATAAGCCCGAACCCCGGGCTTCCAGAGTTCCACCACCCCCGTTTCCCTTCCCTGTAGGGGAACGGCTGCGTAGAGCGTAGCCTTGCCGATACCTTCCGCCGCTCGCTCCACGCAACTCGCCCTGCCGGAAAAAGCGGCGGAGATTTCGGGACGCTCTCCCAGGTTTTCGGGGCGCGATTCACCCGCCCCCCCGAAGGCGATTATCCCCCCGCGTTTTGCCACGACGACGCCGGCTCCGGATAAAACCGAGGCCTTCCCACAGAGTATGGCTACCTCTCCATAATCGCCGCTCCTGTAGGCCGGGGCGAGCATACCGGCGACCAGAACGGCCTTTCCAAGGAGAGCGGTCCTTTCGCGCCGGTTCAGTTCTTTTTCGAGTGCTTCTCCCCCAACCAGCAGGACTGAGGCCAGGACGATGAGGAGCACGGAATAGCAAAGAAGGCGTCTTGCCGAACCCGAACGCATTAGCAGGTATGCCTCATTCGCTGAATCGGTAGCCCACTCCCCTGACCGTTTCGATCAGAGAACCGGCCTTCCCCAGTTTCTTTCGAAGGCTCGTAACGTGAACGTCCACGGAGCGCTCGGTGACCGGCGAGCGGTATCCCCTGGCTCCTTTTATTATCTGGTTCCTCGTCATCACCCAGCCCGGTTTCTCCGCAAGCATGAGGAGGATGTCGAACTCCGTACCGGTCAACACTACGCTTTCATCCGCGACCAACACCTCGTGTCGCTCCTTGTGTATTTTTATCATACCTCTTTCCAGCAACCCCCCCGTCCAACCACGGCTTTCCGCGGACCTCCGAAGAAGGCTCCGGACCCTGGCGAGGAGAACGGCGGTGCTGAAGGGTTTAGAAACGTAGTCGTCCGCGCCCGTCTCCAACCCCCTGACGACGTCTGCTTCGCCTCCCTTCGCGGTCAACATGATTACCGGGATGGACGCCGTCTGCCCGTTCCTCTTCAACAGCCTGCAGACCTCCAATCCGTCGAGACCGGGGAGCATGAGGTCGAGGATAAGCAGGTTGGGGTGGAGTTCCCTCGCCTCCATCAGCGCCTCCTCACCAGTGGCCGCCGTGTGAACGTCGAAACCTTCTTTGGTTAGGGCGTACCCCAGCAACCTGCGAATGTCCTCCTCGTCGTCCACCACAAGGATCATCTCAACCATCCTTGGCTCCGTGGACCCCCGTGCCACCCCCGCAGTGGCGTACTATTATTCCTTCCGACAGGTAGATGACGTCCTCCGCTATGTTGGTGGCGAGGTCCGCTATGCGTTCGAGGTGTTTGGAGATGCCCAGAAAGGGCACAAGTCCCGAGAAACACGAGGGGTTCTTCATGACCTCCTCCTGGACCACCGCGTGGAACGCCCGGTGCATGTCGTCCACCTCCTGGTCCTTCTCCAGAACCCCGTAGGCGTTATCAACCCTGAGATTCACGAGCGCGTCCAGGCTCTCCCTGAGCATTTCCTTGGCCTTCTCCGCCATCAGGGCGTAGTCGAACTCCGGGTGAACCGGCTCCATCCCGCAGAGTTGAACCGCCCTCTCCGCTATGTCGACGGCGAGGTCACCTATGCGCTCGATGTCGTTGTTTATCTTCAGCAGGGCTATGATGAAACGAAGATCCACCGCAACGGGCTGGTAGAGGGCGAGCACTTTCAGCCCCTCCTCTTCCAGCTCCACTTCCGATTGGTTGATAAAGTCGTCGCCCCCAATGACCTCCAGAGCCAGGGCCTCGTCCCTCGACTCCACCGAGGTAACGGCCATCCTCACGCGTTCCTCAACCTCCGCGCCGAGTGAGAGGAGCCTTTTTTTTAGACCTTCTATCTCCCTTTGCAATCTGCTGGTCATCCTGTTCTCCCCCGGCCCGATCAGCCGAAACGCCCTGTTATGTATCCCTCGGTTCGCTTCTCCACCGGGTTGGTGAAGATCTTTTTAGTCGGTCCATACTCTACTATATAGCCTTCGTAGAAGAAAGCGGTATAGTCCGATATCCTGGCTGCCTGTTGCATGTTGTGGGTGACGATTACGATGGTGTAGTCCCTCTTCAGTTTATCTACCAGCCCCTCTATTTTGGAAGTGGCCAACGGATCGATCGCGGTCGTAGGCTCGTCCATCAACAGGAGTTCCGGCTCCACGGCGATGGCCCTCGCTATGCACAGCCTCTGCTGCTGCCCGCCGGAGAGCGCCGTTCCGGGTCTGCCGAGTTGGTCCTTCACTTGATTCCACAGCGCAGCCGCGTCGAGGGCCTTGTGTACCCTGTCGGCCAGCTCGCTCTTCCTGAGCTTATAGTGAAGGCGAAGGCCGTAGGCGACATTCTCGAATATGCTCATCGGAAAGGCGGTCGGTTCCTGGAAGATCATTCCTACCTTCCTTCTCAGTTCGGTCAGTTCGATGCCCTGCGAAAGAATATTCTCGCCGTCCAGCAGGACCTCGCCGGTCGCCCGCTGGTCCCTGTACAGCTCGAAAATTCGGTTGTACGCCCTTATATGGGTCGATTTCCCACAACCGGAAGGGCCGATTATGGCCGTGACCTTGTTGGGGACGATCTCCAGGTTGTTGTCGAAGAGCGCCTGCTTCTCTCCGTAGAAAAAATTGAGGTTCCGGACAGACACCTTGGAATTGGAACCCGCATTCTGCGCGGTGTCTGAGTCCCGGGTCCGGGACTCTTCCCAGCGACCTTCGGGGATGGGCACGAGCATGGAATCGTTCTTCATCTTTTTTTGCCCCTATCTGGTTTCCATCCGGAAATCCGGATGAGGATAAGTGAAGCGCCATAGGTGCGAAACCGCGGAGCGCAGAGTCTTTCCCGACTTTCCGCATCACCCGTCGCGGGATTGGGGTATCTCAACGCTTGCTTCCCACCAAGGCGAAGCGCGTTACGATGGTCATAAAGAGCACCCCCATGGTTATGAGCAGGGAGGCGCCCCAGGCCACCTGCTGCCAGTCGCCGTAGGGCGACATTGCGTAGTTGAATATCGTTACGGTCAGGTTGCCGGTCGGGTGGTTCAAGTTGCCGGGCCAGTACGGACTGTTGAGCGCCGTAAAGAGAAGGGGAGCCGTCTCTCCACTGACGCGGGCCACGGCCAGCAGGATCCCCGTTACCAGCCCCACTTTTGCTCCCCTGAAGACTATTCCCATGGTTGTCCTCCAGATCGGAGCCCCGAGGGCGAGCGCAGATTCCCTCAGGGAATTCGGAACCATGAGCAGCATATCCTCGGTGGTTCTTGCTACTATCGGCATGATTATAAAAACAAGCGAGGCGGCCCCGGCGTAGCCGGAAAAGTGGCCGAGGGTCAGTACCAGTATACTGTAGACGAAAAGACCTATTATGATTGATGGAAGCCCCATCATGACGTTCACGGTAAAGCGCACTACGGAGGCGAAAGCGCCGCTGCGTCCGTATTCGCTGAGATATACTCCGGTGAGCATTCCCAGGGGAATACCCGCCGCCGCCGCCAGAGCCGTCATGAGGAAGGTTCCCAGGATCGCGTTGGCCAACCCTCCGCCCGGAACCCCGGGTGGAGTAGGAAGCTTTGTGAAGAAATCCCAGTTCAATGCCGCGGAACCTCTATGGATAATCACGATGAGTATCCAGCAAAGGAAGAAGATGCCCACGAGCGCCGACGCCGTCGAGGCGACCTTCACTAAAAAGTCAGTCGTTTTTCTTCGAGCCGTCGACCGCTGTTTCATTGCCGCATCCCCGAAACCTTGCCCAGGCGCTTCAGCCAGAAATGGGCGGCCACCTGGATGAGTAAGGTAATGACGAAGAGGACCAGGCCCAGTTCCACGAGGGAACTCAGGTAGAGTGGGTCGGAGGCTTCGGTGAACTCGTTCGCCAGGGTCGAAGCTATGCTGTTGCCCGCGGAAAAAAGCGACGGATTGATGGAGTGATTGTTGCCTATAACAAAGGTCACGGCCATGGTTTCCCCGGCGGCCCTTCCAAGTCCGAGGAAAAATGCCCCCATGAGACCCCTGGCGCCGTAGCGGACGGTGACCTTGCGCGTCACCTCCCACGTGGTCCCCCCCATGCCGTAGGCCGCCTCCTTGAGCACTGGCGGAACCATCGAAAAGACGTCCCTCATTATGGCGCTTGTGAAGGGAAGCACCATCAGCGCGAGGATGATACCGGCGGTGAGCATGCCGATCCCCATGGGCGGCCCCTTGAACAGGAGAGAAGGCCAACCGAACTTCTGGAGGAAGGGTTGAACGTGGTCGGCCATGTAGGGGGCGAAGACGAAGAGTCCCCACATGCCGAAGATAATGCTGGGAATGGCGGCCAGCAGTTCTATGGCGTAGCCCGCCCAGCGGCCCAGGAGGGGCGGCGCCAGATCTACGAGAAAGAGCGCAATGGCCAAGCTGAGCGGGAGCGCCAGCGCCATGGCTATTACCGTGGTCACCAGCGTTCCGTAAATGCTGCTGAGGGCTCCGAACTGATGCGTAACCGGGTTCCACGAGGCGCTCCACAAGAAACCTACGCCGAACTTTTCAAGGGAAAGTCTCGAGTTAACGACCAGTTCAGCCACTATCCCGGCCATGGATAAGAAAAGGACCACCGCCGAGGAAAAGGCGACGGCCTTGAAGAGGCGGTCGCCGAAACCAGAGTGTTTCGATCCGCTTCTCTTCATTAGCGTTCCTCTTCCCCGGCCTTTCCGGTCCAGAGTCGCTCGTTCCCCGCCATGAGGGTTTCTCCCCAGTAATTCTCCACGATGCCGACCACCTTCGACGGTAGTGGAACGTACTCCAGTTCCAAGGCGTTCTTGGTGCCGTACCTGTAGCACCAATCAAAGAAATTGAGAAGCGCCCTCGCTTTTGCCGGGTTTTTCTGGTCTCTTCTCAGCAGGATGAAGGATACGCCGGTTATGGGCCACCCACCGGATACGGATTGGTTGGTTAGAATAACCCGGTATCCCGGCGCGTGTTCCCAGTCGGCCATGGAGGCGGCAGCGAAGAAAGTTTTAAGGCTCGGAGCGACGAACTCCCCGCCGTTGTTTCTCAGCAGGGTGAAGGCCAGGCCACTCTGGAATGCGTAGGAGAATTCGACGTAGCCGATAGAGCCATCGATCCTCTGAACGTACGCGGAAACGCCCTCGTTGCCCTTGCCGCCCACCCCCGAGAGCCAGGCGAGGACCTTGGCGTTGCCCATCCGGTGCGCCCACTCCGGCGACACTTTGGAAAGGTAGTTGGAGAAAATCCAGGTTGTTCCCGAACCGTCCGCGCGATGGACGGTGGTTATGGCCTTGTCGGGCAATTTCAGGCCCCGGTTGAGTTCGAGGATCACCGGGTCGTTCCACCTTTCTATCTCGCCGAGGTATATCCGCGCCAGTATGGGACCGGTCAGCCTGAGGCGCCCGGCCTCGATTCCCTTTAGATGTACTACGGGAACCACCCCTCCCATCACCATCGGGAACTGAATGAGCCCGAGCCGGTCCAGTTCCACCTTTTTCAGAGGGGCGTCCGACGCCCCGAAGTCCACCGTTCCCGCCTTTATCTGGGCTATTCCACCTCCCGAACCTATTGATTGGTAAATCACCCGAACACCGGTCAGCTCGGCGTAGCGAGAGGCCCACTTGGAATAGAGCGGATAGGGAAAGGTCGCCCCCGCCCCGCTGATCGTAATTGTCTTCTTGTGGTCGCGCCCTCCGCCACAAGCCGCCGGCAGCAGCCACAGCAGCGCCGCGGCCAGGAGGATTACCGTCCCCGAACGGATTGTTGCCATCTCCACTCTCCTTCGGCGACCATCGGCCCGCCGCCCAATGTTCCATCTTAGGGATTGATTGTTAAGAAAATGTTAGCAGCCTGCTAATCCGGAATCCATCGTTTCTGCTTTCAGCCCATGGATTTGACGCACCACGTTCTTTTAGGTGAGTATGCTCCTTTAGGCCGTGCCGGAACACCGCTTTGGAGGGGCCATGGACCATCTCATGCAATGGTTGGGATTTCTCCACGATCCGGACAAGCTCAAAGCCCTGGTTTTATGGGGCAGCTATCCGGTTCTCTTTGCAATTATCTTCTCTGAAACCGGTTTACTCATCGGCTTCTTTCTCCCCGGAGATTCGTTGCTCGTTACGGCGGGTATCATGGCTGGTCAAGGCTACCTCAAGCTTTCCTACCTCTTTATTTTTCTTTCCATAGCCGCCATTGTTGGAGACAGCACCGGCTATTACATCGGGAGGAAAACCGGTCCCTTCATCTTCAGACGGCCGAAGTCTCTCCTCTTCAACCCGGACCACCTCAGGAAGGCCCAGGACTTCTACGAAAAGTACGGCGGCAAGACCATTGTTCTGGCCCGTTTCCTGCCGCTAATCCGCACCTTCGTGCCCGTGATCGCCGGGGTAGGGAAAATGAATTACCGTCGTTTTCTGCTCTTCAACGTGCTGGGTGGAATCGGGTGGATATTGGCGGTTTCCTCCATGGGCTATTTTCTGGGACGCATCCCGGGGGTCGACCGTTACATGCACGTCATCATCGTGCTGGTCATAGTTGTATCATTTATTCCGGGGGCCATCGCGTTCTTCAAAGAGCGCGCTAACCGCGGGAGGAGGAGCAGAAATGCCGGTTAAAATCATCCGGGTTGATACATTCACCCTCCATCCCCCGGCGGCTATTTTCAACGGGGTGCCGGGTGCCCGGCATCAAACCCCTCCCACTCCAGCTTCCCGGTTAGGCGGCGGACTCCGGCCTGGAGGAGGGATTGTCCCGTTTTGACGCAGCCGTTACCAGTTCTCGCCCAGCAGTTCGAAGTAAGCCTGGGGATGCGCGCAGGCCGGGCAAACCTTGGGCGCTTCCGTGCCTTCGTGGATGTACCCGCAGTTGCGGCAGCGCCAGATTACCTTGCCGTCCCGCTTGAACACCTTTCCGGCCTTGAGGTTGGCCGCCAGGTCACGGTAGCGCTTTTCGTGCTGCTTCTCGGCGACGGCAATCGCCTGGAACATGTTGGCGATATTTTTTAACCCTTCCTTGAGCGCCGTATCGGCGAACTCCGGATACATGCTCGTATGCTCGTAGTGCTCGCCATCAGCGGCGGCTTCAAGGTTATCGAAGGTAGAGCCGATCACCCCTGCCGGGAAAGATGCGGTAATCTCCAACTCGCCGCCTTCAAGGAGTTTGAACAAGCGCTTTGCGTGCTCACGCTCCTGGTCGGCGGTCTCTTCGAAGATGGCCGCCATCTGCATGAGGCCTTCCTTGTGCGCTTTCGCGGCGAAGAAGGTGTAACGGTTTCTCGCCTGCGACTCGCCGGCGAATGCTTTGAGTAGGTTTTCTTCGGTCTTGGTTCCTTTCAACGACATGATTGCTCCTCCTTTAGGTTGTTTGTTTGTCTCTCAGTTACCCCGCGTTCGTTTCCGGCGGCACAAGTCCTCTCGATCATCACTCACGCTTGACGGCGCCCGGCATCCAACCCTTCTCCGCCACCTTCGGTCCCGGGTTGGGCGGCGGATTCCGATCAATCTTGAATATTATCATACTTTTGTTCAGCATCCTCTGCACCTCAAGTTCCCCGAAGATCGAAACGCCCGGGCCTTCGAGTCGTTAATGCTTCTCCCGGATATCCGGCCTGTTGGGCCTTTTGCGGCTATTCGCCGCGGGATTTGGGATTGCTTCCCACAGGCGGTTGTCCCAACGGGGCGACGAATTGTTCAGCCAACGGATGCCTCCATCCGGCCGACGAATACCCTGGAGAATGGTTCCAATTCCTCCCGTATCCCGAAGCGGGTCAGTGCAAAATCATAGCGCACGGGATCCTCGGGGGCAAAGCGCCTGAAAGCGGCCGTCACCTCGAGTGCCGCCCGCATGTCGGCCCGTTTTCTATGGGTGAAGCCCAAGTAGCGGGCGATTCCGTGCATGTGTACGTCCAGCGGAACGACGAGCTTCGATTGCGGCACGTCATGCCATACCCCCGGATCAACTTCGTCCCGCCGCACCATCCAGCGTAAGAACAGGTTGAGTCTCTTGCACGCGCTTTTGCCGGAGGGAGTCGGCAGAAAAAATGAAAGCCTTCTACCGGCGGCCATGCGAAGCTCGTTGCAGAAGCTCTCCAACGCATCCATTACGGTTGTCCCACCGTTCATCCCCGACATAAAACACTTTTGCAGGGAACCATGGCGTCGCACAACCCGGCCGGCCCCGATGAGCAGGGCTGCCAGGTCGGCCCCGGAAGTAAACCTGTGCCTGAAGAAAGCGAGCCTCGCGTAAAGATCGTCGGGAAGAGTTTCCAGCAGGTATCTCCCGGGCGAAGCTCCCAACACGTTCAGCACTCTTTCCATGCTTGCCAGTATCTGCTTCACCCTCCCGTAGGCCAGAGCCGAGGCTACGAGGCCGACGAACTCCCTGTCGCCCGATTCGTCGTAACGGTAGAGGAATTCGAGCGGGTCCGGATGAACGAAAGAACGATGATTGTACTTTTCATAGACGAGTTCCAGAACCTCGCCGAGCTCATTCGGGACACCGATCCACAACCGCCCTTCCTTCGCTTTTCCATTGCTCCGCCTCTTTTCTACGATTATGCCCCCTCCCCGCACTCCGGGCAAAAACCAAAGAACTCTATGGAATGCCGCACCATCCCGTAACCGAACGTCCTTTCCACCTCGCCGTCCAGGGATGGGTGTGCGGCGAGGCTGAAGCCGCGGGCCTGCTCACGAAACCAGCCAACCGCTGGGCGGGAAGGGACCAACCCTTTTATGCCCGGTATCGCTGTCCTCTGCTTCGTGTTCCTTCCGGTAAAACCTTTCATGGTTACCACCCTCCGCAAATAATAACCATTACTGATTATGGGGCGACACCTTTCATCTGTCAAGTTAAGACTATTGCCCCTGATTCCGCGATAGGGACTGGTTGTCAGGCATAGGAATACCTTTTTCGCCATTCCCGCTCCTCCTTTCGTCATTCCCGC
>CAZIBS010000021.1:0-26863 GCA_964537405.1 uncultured Thermoanaerobaculia bacterium
TCCATCGTACATCCACCCAAGGTAATCTTGGCGCCGGCCATGGCTCATACCTTCGCCATTTCCATGGTCGCCGTACTGCTGCTCGCGGGTGCTTTGTTTGCAACCAGGCTCTCTGTAGGTTTTCTCGAAGCCGGTAGGGACGGGTAAAGGAGGTTGTAATGAGTGGAGCTGCGTTGGCGGCGATAGGCCGACTCTCGAAGTTCAGAACTCCGGACACGAAGGGCTACCTCGCCCTGGGTTACACCGCTATCTTTGTCGTTCTTGGCGGCTATCTTCTTTACGTCTGGGTGGTAAGCCGCCGGGGCAAGCCCCCGTCCCACGATGATTAATGCGTACGGCCGGGAAAGGCTCCGGGGAACAACCCTACCCGTTTCAGTTGATATGGAATTCTCACTCCTTCCCGTAAGTGTGACGAAGGGAGGTGCGATACCATGGCCGAAGAACGGATTCGCATCGTAACGCTCCTGACCGATTTCGGTAACGAGGATCCATGGGTGGGCGTGATGAAGGGAGTTCTCTCATCCATTCAACCCACTCTGAGAATCATTGACCTTACGCACGCGGTTCCTCCACACGACGTTTTTTCCGGAGCCTTCACCCTGTACCGCAGCTACGCGGACTTCCCAACTGGCACGATTAACCTCTGCGTGGTCGATCCCGGCGTCGGCGGGGAAAGGCGCCCCCTTATTGTCCAGACGAAAGACTACCTCTTTGTCGGGCCCGACAACGGGCTGTTCTCCTTCCTTTACAAGTTCGATGAAGTCAGGAAAACCATCGCCGTGGAGGCTTCCTGGTACTTCCGCAAACCGGTAAGCCGAACCTTTCACGGCAGAGATGTTTTCGCGCCGGTCGCCGCGTGGCTCGCGAGGGGGATTGATCCGTCGAACTTCGGGCGGGAGATCAACGATTTTGCCGTCATTCCCGTTCCCGTCGATTCCATCGGCGAAGACGACTCCATAGAGGGAGAGGTCTGCGCCGTGGACCGGTTCGGCAACCTGATCACCAACGTCAGGCGAGCTACCCTGGACGCCCTCGCCGTAAAAAGCGGCAAACAGGGGTTCAAGGTCGTCATCGCCGGGAAAGAGCTTGACCTCACCGATGGCGGCTACGAACAAGATGCCCCCCTCTTTGCCCTGGTCAACTCCTCCAATCTTGTGGAGATAGCCGCCGACGCCGTGCCGGCCTCGAAGTTGCTCGGCGTAGAGAAACGCGGGGCGCCGGTAAAGGTGACGAGCGCCTGAGGGGTGGTCGGGCGCGGCTCAGGCTCCGAAGATCTCGGATCGCCGTGTGACGGGGTAAAAATCGTAGTCCCTGGAGAGAACTTCGGTTCCCCCCTCTTCCCGGTCGAGGAGGGCCATTACCGCCACGACTTCGAGCCCGAACTCCTTAGCCCGATCGATGGCCTTCAGGGTGGAACCCCCGGTCGTAACGACGTCGTCAACCATGATCACCCTTTGGCCCTTCTTGACGGGGCCTTCGATCCAGCGCTTCGTGCCGTGTCCCTTCTCTTCCTTCCGGACGATGAAGGCGTCGAGCGGCGTTTTGGCGTCGTGGGAAAGCGCGGCCACGGTGGAGACGATCGGATCCGCACCCAGGGTCATGCCTCCTATCGCCTCCGCCAGGATACTTTTTTCCCGAATGACGTCAAGGAAGCAGAGGGCCGTCAGCCATGCCCCCTCCGCCGTCAACGTTGTAAGTTTGGAATCAAAGTAGTAGCTGCTGCGCCGCCCGGAAGCAAGAAGAAAATCCCCCCTCTTCAGAGAGCGGCTCCTTAAGAGTTCTTTCAGACGTTCGTACTTCTCTTTCATGAAACCCCCTTTGAAAGTCGAGCCGGGATGTCCGTTCGAAAACGGGAGAGGTGGGAACCCTCCCACGTAAGTTTGCCACAACAGGGACACGCGGAGAAGTGAGTATGGGTAAGGAAGGTGTAGGGCGGCACGAATCCTCTGGCGCCGTTTCTATCAAGGATAATGAGCGGCGCGTTGCAACAAAGGCACCTCGGCGCGCTGATCGCGGTCCCGGTTTCGATCTTAAAGGCCCGGGCAACGGAAACCAGTTGCCGCGCCGGGTCGTCGCTCCCGGGGTTCCATCCGGCTATTCCGGCCTTTGAAGCCCTGGCGAGCAGTTCCCCGTCCCGCGTCAGCAGAACCCTGCCGGTGCGCTTCGCCTCTTCAAGGAGCCACTCGTCTTCGGCGTCCCGACCATAAGAGGCGTCTACGCCGAGCAGTCTAAGGTAGCGTGCAAGCTTGCCTACCATGGCGTCACAAAGAAAGGAGGCGCAGGATGGTCCGCGCTTCCCCAACCACCCGGCCACCTCCTCCGTGTAGGCACCGCCCTCGCCACGCACGAAGAGCGACGGTAATTCGAGCGTCTTGCCGACCTCTTCCTTCACGAGTTGAAGTAAGAGGAGGTACGCGGGTTCTCCCCGGCACGGTCGCACCTCGCGGCGCAACCGGAGATGGAGTTTCGCGGCCCGGACGGCGCTTGGAAGTTCGGAAGACCGGGACGCGGGCCATACCATGCAGAATCTTCCACCGCGGTCCAAGGCCCTCCCGCCGGCCGCAAGCACATCCAGGAGAGTCGCGGTAAACCCTTGCCTGGCGAACGCGCGTCCGGGATCGGAACTGGTCCTTCCGCTGTGCGCGCCGAAGTAGGGCGGGTTGCAGACCACCAGGTCGAATGCTCCCTCTTCAAATGCTTCTTGACGGCGGAAATCCACCGTGGCAACCGTACCCCTTTCACTCCAGCCGTTCTCCTCCACGCCCCTTGCAGCCAGCGCCGCCATTTCTTGTTGGATTTCCACCCCGACAAAGCTCTTCAGGTGGTGGCGGTGGGCCAGCAGGAGCATCAGAACGCCGGAACCAGTACCGAGGTCCAGGAGTCGCTCGTTCGTTCGCGCCCAGGCGAAGCCCGCCAGAAGAACCGAATCGATATTGAAACGATAGCCGGATTCCGGCTGGTGAATCCGGACCGCCCCACCAAAGAATGGTGTCAGCACCGCGTCACCCCGTTCCTCCACGGAGACCGGCCCGCAAAACCATCAGAGTAATGTCGTCGGCCTGGGGACCCCCGGCCTGGAATCCAGCCACATCCGTAAGGATAGCCTCCAGCACCTCCTTCTCCGTTCCTTGTCCCACCCTTTCAAGGACGGCCCCGAATCTCTCCATGCCATACTCCTCGCGCTTCTTGTTCATGGCTTCGGAGACACCGTCCGTGTAGAGGATGAGGCAGTCTCCTTCCGCGAGGTCCATGCTGATCTCGTGGAGGCTCTTCAGGAAGAAGTCATCGTCCATAACTCCAAGAACCAAACCCTTTGGCGAGAGCATTTCCGGGTGCCCGTTCCGTAGAAGAATGGGTGGGTTATGACCGGCGGATATAATCTCAACCTCGGACTTTGCCGGATCCAGGATGGCGGCGCAGAGGGTGAGAAAAACTCCGGGTTCGCTCTGTTGCCTGAAGACGTTGTTAAGTCTCCGAAAGATTTCCTTGTGATCCACGGCCTCTGAGGAAACGGCGTGCAGAATACCCTTCGTAAGCGTCATGTAGAAGGCTGCCTTGACTCCCTTGCCGGAAACGTCTCCCAACAGCAGAAGCCATTTGCCCCCCGGCAGGGGAAGAAAGTCAAAGTAGTCGCCTCCCACCTCCATTGCCGGGATACACCTGGTTGCCAGGAAGAAACCGGGGATGACGGGATACTCTTTCGGAAGAAACTTCTCCTGAACCCCCTTGGCAATCTCCAGTTCACGGGCGAAGCGTTCCCGCTCACGAACCCTGAGGATGTATTCCGGCTCATAACTTTCGACGTTGGAGATAGAACGGCCGAAGAGAGCGGCGTAGGCCAGGGCGAAGAGAAGAGCCAGAATGAGGGCCAGGCTGAGCCATCCTTGCATCAGAATGGATTGTCCCCGCGCGGTGAGGAGCAGGGCGGTTCTCATAACGGCGAGCGGCAGGTACAGCGCAAAGACACCGGCCAGCCACCCGAAGCTCTCCATGGTGAAAAAGAGTACCGCGCCTACCGCCAAAGCAACCGCAAAGGCGATCAGGGGCGGCCCGATAGACAGCGTGTGGACGACTGCCAGGGCAAAAACCAGGCTGAATAGGACGGCCGAAGTAGACCGTGAGAAACGAATGCGGAGCAGGGGAAACACTCCCCCCAGAAAAACGGTTCCGACAAGAAACACCTCGGGTATGGGACCGAGGAGAACGTTTCCTAAAAGGATTCCCGGGAAGCCAAGGTTGTTGAAGGAGAGCTTGATGGGGAGAAAAATAATGGGAAGCAAAGGCCATTTTTCCGCCAGCACGAAGATAGCTACGGGAAGGGCCAGCAACATGAGTCCCGCGGAACCGGCCACAAGGAGGCCGTATCCGGTATCGCGTATATTCCACACCCTTTGGAAAACGAGGTCGACAGAACGAAGTTTTTCATCGAAGCGACGCCTCAAGAGCGATTCGCAGACGGCCCACAAGAGTCCGAAAAAGAGCGCTGAGGCCAAGCTGAGAACCATGGCCGCCACCAAGCTTCCAAGGATGTTCCGGCCGAAATTGGAGGCTGAATGGACCAGGGTAAGCACTCCGGCCAGCACCCCGAACCACACGGCGTGTTTGAAGTCGACCTCGTCCCGGTGAAGCTTTTGAACGAGTAGAAAAATGAAAACAAGGGCCAGGAAAAGCCAAGTCGCGCCGAAGAGTATGGGGTAGATCACGCCGTCCCAGATACTTGGCTGTTGGGTTTCTGCAAATAGGTAGGTTCGCTTGAAACTGGTAAGATAACCGGCTTGAAGCCGTACGCTGAACTTGTTGACGAGGCCCGGCATCTTCCCGATGGGCTGCTTCCACTCAAAATCGAAGGTCTGTTTTCCCTTCCGCTCTCCGGAGACGGTCGAAGTCAGGGTCAGTGTGCCCACATCCACGCCGAGCAGGCGAAGCAGCTTTTCCGCCCTGGAGAGAGCCTGGTCCGGAGAAAGTTTGGAGGGAGCGGATTTTCCGCGTGGGGGAATTGTCAGGGCCAGGATGCGGCCCGAACTCGAGACCTCGGCTTCGAGGATCGGCTTTGGTTGCTGGAATAGCGCAAGATTCGAGAGCGCTTCACCCTTGGAGTATATCTTGTACTCCCAGCGCTGGATGGGAACCTTGCGTTCAGCCCAGTAGTTTGCGGCCCGCAGGCCGAAGAGTTGCTGCATGCGGCGCAGGCTGCTCCTGTCCGTATTCTGCGAGAGCCTGACGCTGATACCTTCCGAGTGTTCGAGAAGGCTGCCGGCGGTGGCGAGTACGCGGGCCCTGACCACCTCTTCATTGAAGCGTCCAAGGCCAAGGGGGCCGTTAATTTGCGGATTCACCCAAAAAGTATAGACGACGGCCATGGCAACGGCCGACATACCCCCAATAACCGCCCACGCCAAACGCCTCCTCATGGATACCAGCATAGGCCAAAACCCCCTTGGTTGCAATGCAGGTATTACCCCCCAATTCCGCGATGGCTGATGCGGATAGCCGCACAAGGCCCAACAGGCCGGGTATCCTGGAGAATGACGTTTCACCCATCGCGGGATTGGGGTTTCTAAAGAGTGTTGACAGGCGTGATTCGCGGGATTCACAGCGGAGCAACATTGGAGTATACTTATTTAAGGTAGGGTGGATGCCCTCCTCTTGTGGGGTTCGAGCCCTGTGCAACGTGCCCTGTGAACTCCGCCAGGCCCGGGAGGGAGCAACGGTAAGCAGCAAGCCCGTGTGCCGCAGGTTGCTTGAACCCCATCCAATTCTTGGTGATTGCGCTATGTCCTACAAGGTGTTGGCTAGAAAATACAGGCCACAGAGCTTTGATGCCATGATAGGCCAGGAAGCCGTAGTCAAAACCTTGAAGAACGCCCTTTCAACCGTCAAGATTCATCCGGCCTATATCTTTTCGGGAATTCGCGGTGTAGGGAAGACCACGGCCGCCCGGCTCTTCGCCAAAGGATTGAACTGCTCCGACGGGGTTACGGCGACCCCGTGCGGCAAGTGCGCGTCCTGCCTCGAAATAGCGAGGGGACGTTCCATGGACGTCCTGGAGATAGACGGCGCCACCCATACCAAAGCAGAAGAGGCGAGAGATCTCACGCAGGCGGCCAGGTACGCCCCGGTGCGCGATCGTTACAGAGTTTTTATAATAGATGAAGTTCACATGCTCTCCAAGGCGGCATTCAACGCTCTCCTGAAAACGCTGGAAGAACCTCCCAAACACGTCGTTTTCCTTCTTGCAACCACCGAACCGGGGAATATACCCGAAACCATTCGCAGCCGCGCGCAGCACTTTCAGCTCCGGCGCGTGTCTTCGCGCAAGGTTGCCGCGTTCCTCGGGGAACTCTGCACCAAGGAGGAAACCACCGCCGATCCGGCCGCGCTCGATCTCGTTGCGCGTTCCGGCGAAGGTTCCGTCCGCGACAGCCTGACCCTCCTTGACAGGTTGCTAACCTACTCGGACGGAAAGCTTGACGAAGCCACGGCCGTAGAAGCCCTCGGGGTTGTGGGAAGAGAAGGACTCTTTCGAATCCTGGAGACTATAGCCGGGGGGGACGCGGAGGGTGTTTCCCGCTTCGTGGACGAACTCAGGGACAAGGGCAGGGACGTTCGGCGCTTCCTGGACGACCTCGTCGACGCCGTCAGAGAGGTTCTTCGTTCAAAGGTGGGCGTGGAAGCCCCGCCGGGATACGATTCGGAGGGGGCTGCATCTCGGGCCGCCGGGGGCTTCTCCCTGGAAGACCTTATGAGGCTCTGGGATTTACTCCTCTCGACCCAGCGCCGGATGAAGGGCGCACCGGCCCCAGAGGCGCTGCTCGAACTCCAGCTCGTGAAAGCGGCGATGCTTCCGAAGATACTGCCCCTCGACCAACTCATGGGAAAAGTTGACTTTACCGGGAAAGGCAAGAAACCGGTTTCCAAGGATGCACGCGGGACAGAAGATAGAGACCTCGCCTTCAAGGCGCTGATTCCCTTCAAGCGAATGAATGTCGTGGATGCCAAGAGCTATAAAGAGGACTCGCGGTTGACCCGCTTCCGGGAGACCGCGGTCAGGAAAATGCCCCTCCTGGCGCGCGGGCTGAAGGACGCCGAACTCTCCGTGGATCCGGACGGAGTGCTCCACATACGTCTTTCCCCGGATGCCGCAACTGCCGTAGCCCTCCTTGCCACCGACAAGGTAAAAGAGGAAATAGGGGCGCTGGCCATTGAGTGCGGCCTTCCCGGCAACGTCGCGGTGGAGAACGGAAAAAAGAAGGCCAAAGAAGCGGCGAATGCCTCTGCGAAAGAGACCTCCCAACCCAATGGTCCGGTCAAAACGGTACTTGATGTCTTAGGCGGCCGGATACTCGGCTTTACCCCATTAACGGTCGGCTCGTCCCCCGGAGGAGAAGATGGCGAACATCAATAAACTCTTAAAACAGGCCCAGAAGATGCAGGAGAAGGTCCAGCGGGAGATGGAATCCCTGGTAGTAGAAGAATCGGTTGGCGGGGGAATGGTTACGATCCGCATGGATGGTCAGAAACACGCCCTCTCCATAAAGATCGATTCCAGCCTCATGGTGGAGGATGAACGGGAAATGGTTGAAGACCTGATAGTTGCCGCGATCAACCAGGCCTCCTCCAAGGTAGACGATACCCTTCAGGAACAGTTGGGCGGCATGGCCGGGCCAATGGGGCTGCCTGGGTTCTGATACCCCGGTTCCCGCGACGGTTGATAAGGAATTGTGGCCTTAGGCAGGGAAGGCGCCAAGGGCGGGGAGAGAATGGTTCTCCCCCTTCCGGAAAATGCTTCTTTGCCCGGGAGAACCACTCGCGATTCGCAGGCGCAGGCGTTCCAAATCGCGGAATTTGGGTGATAGGAGGAACCGTGGATCATTATCCCCTTCCAATGCAACGGTGCCTGGAGGCCCTCGGGAAGTTGCCCGGATTGGGTAGAAAATCTTCCCAGCGAATCCTCTTCCACCTCTTGGACAATGGGCCCCGGGCAACTCGTGAACTCTCCGAAGCACTGGGCGGGCTTGTTGAAGGCGTCGAATTGTGTTCTTCGTGCCGAGTCTACAAGACCACCGGGGAACCCTGCGGTTTTTGCGCCGATCCCGCAAGAGACCCAAAGACCATGTGCATAGTCGAAACGGTTGGCGACGTTTTTCTCATCGAGGCTACGGGAGAATATCGGGGGATGTACCACGCGCTTCACGGCTTGCTGTCGCCCCTGAAGGGAATCAAGCCGGAATCTTTGGGCCTTGACCTTTTGAAGAGGCGCCTGGAGCAAGAACCGGTGGAAGAGGTCATCCTGGCCACCCCCCCCACGGCGGAGGGTGAAGCCACGGCTTCATTCCTGGCTTCCCTGCTCTCGTCCAGGACTGGTCGGGTATCCCGGATTGCCTACGGATTGCCGGTAGGTTCCGGCTTTCAGTACGTCGATGCTCAAACACTGTCGCGCTCTCTTCAGGGGAGGAAGGAATATCTCTGGGATGACCGTGCAAAAGCATAACCAGTGGGCCAAACACCTCGGTTAGGTGGCGGATTATGGTTGGCTTATTGCAACCTACCCGTAAGTTGTGCTATATAAAGACGAATTGGAGGAGGGTTAGATGGGCGCTTCCGACCTCATCATGTATGAGGAAGAGTTTCAGAAGATAAAGGAAGTTATCAGCAAACTCAGGGTTGACGCCAATGCCAACGTGGTTTTCCTGGTCGACAAGAACGGCCAGCAAATCGCTGCAACCGGCGATATTGAAAGGTTGGACACCACGTCCCTGGCTTCGCTGACCGCCGGGAACGTGGCGGCTACCGACGGCCTCGCCAAACTCATCGGCGAGAAGGAGTTTTCCGTCCTCTTTCACGAAGGCGAAAAAGACAACATTCACATATCCATCGTAGGCGGGAAGGTAATCCTCGTCGTTATCTTCGACGAACGCTCCTCCCTCGGTCTCGTCCGTCTTCGGGTAAAGAGAAGTTCCGAGGCGCTGAACACGCTCTTCAAACAGATAATGGAAAAGACGGAACGTGAGCGAGCGACCGGCGCCTCGACGTTTGAATCGCCCTTCGCTGAAATAACCGATGAGGATATAGACGCACTCTTCAACGAATAGAGCCTCGGGGAGCAGTATTTCATGTCATTCATCAACTATGCCTCCAGGGAGATTAACTGCAAGATTGTTTACTACGGTCCCGGTCTTTGCGGCAAAACCACCAATCTCCAGTACATCTACGAGAAAACCAATCCAAATGCCAAGGGTAGGTTGATCTCTCTTGCTACCGAGACCGATCGCACCCTTTTCTTCGACTTCCTTCCCCTCGACCTCGGCACCATCCGTGGGTTCAAAACCCGCTTTCACCTCTATACCGTTCCCGGGCAGGTCTTCTACGACGCATCAAGAAAGCTGATTCTGAAGGGCGTGGATGGAGTGATATTCGTCGCTGATTCCCAAGAGGCCAGGGACGACGCCAACGTTGAGTCCATACAGAACCTACAGTCTAACCTCAAGGATCAAGGTTACGAACTCAGGAAACTCCCCTACGTTCTGCAGCTCAACAAGCGCGACCTGCCAACGGCCATGCCCACCGAAGGAATGCTTCGCGAGCTTCGCTTCAAGGATGAACCCTACTTCGAAGCGGTCGCTCTCAGGGGAATCGGCGTCTTCGATACCCTCAAGGCCTGTGCAAAGCAAGTGCTCATTGAGCTGAGCAGGAAGTAGGCAGGCCGTTTAACCCAATCCGGGGCGGATCTGCACCCTCCGTACCGCAAACCGATCACCTTCCAATAGAGCAGGAAATCAAGAAGCCCGCGGCGAACAGGAACTGCGTAAGGAGTACCACTGTAACGTTGGCCGCCATAGACTTGAGATCCGGGGCTTCCGCGCGCCAGCGCCAGGCGCCGCGAATAGCCGTGAATTCAACCGGGAGCGTCAAGAAGGCAAGGGCCGTCCATGGGGGAAGAATGTTGAGAAAGAGGCCGATGGCAATCCAGACGTAGACGGACAGGGCCGCTACGCCGTAGACGGCGGCCGAAAAGCGCATTCCGGCTTGGACGGGAAGGGTTCTCCTGCCGACGCCGGAGTCGGCCTCGGCATCCGGAAACTCGTTCAGGAGCAGAAGGTTAAAGACCAGGAAGCCCGACGGTACGGATGCGAACAGGGCACGAGGATCGTAGAAGCCCTGGCCCACGAAGCAGATGCCAAGAACCGGCAGGCTGCCTAACCCCAAGCCGGCAACGACCTCTCCCACGCCCCAGCCGATCCGAAGGAACCCCCGCGTGTACAGGAAAACCGCAACAACTCCGAAGACCAGCAGCGGAATGAGCAAAGGTCCCCGTTTCCACAAGAAGTAACCACCGATGACGGCCGCCGACGCGAAGGCACCCAGGGCAAGCGCCAGAACCTGCGCACGGCTCATGCGGCCGGCGGGCAGGATGCCGCTTCCACCGGAGAAGGGAGTGCGGTGCGTGGAGGCGTCGAGTCCGCTCCGGTAATCCTCGTAGTCGTTGAAAACATTCACGCTCACGTGTAGCAGGAGCACGCCGAGACCCGCCAGCAACACGTATGAGAGTTTGAAGGGGCCATAGTAAGCCGCCATGGCGCCTCCGAGGAGCGCCAAGACTACGCTCAGAAGCAAGAATTGCGGACGTGTTTCTTCAAACCATACCTTTAAATCCACGCTCATCGAATTCCTCCAGTGTCGGGTGACGTCAACCTTGCCTCGTTTACCAGGGCGTGCGCCCTACGAACCGGTTCTGAAATCCTGTAATTGGGTGATGCGTCCAAGGTGAGCCGCACCGACGATTCAATATCGCTCAAGTGGCCGGGAGAAACGTAGACGACTTTAACCCCGTTTCTCGTACGCACGGCGGCCCCAACGATGTTTCCGTCAAGAACAAGCGGGCGCCGGCATCCCCTCTCCGGGGCCGGCTCTTCATAGCTTCCGCAGAGGAGATTCTTCGCACATCCTACCGTGGGTACGTTTAAGACGACACCCAGGTGTGAGGCTGAACCGAATCCCCTCGGGTGCGCGATCCCGTGTGCATCGACGATTGTTACCCCGGGCTTTACCCCGAGTCTTCGGTATGCTTCCACAAGTACCGGAACTTCGCGAAAACCAAGCAAACCCGGGATGTAGGGGAAATCCACTTCCATCCTGAAGACGGCGGAGTCCACCACCTTATAGTTGCTCAGGGCGTCACAGACCACGAAGCCACCCCAGAAGGTGCTGCCGTGAAGGTAGAAGGAAACGTCGGCCCCGCCGACGAGTCGGATGGTTCGGGACAAAGGCGCAATCACCACGCGCCTTACCAACGCCTCCTGTTCGTCAACGGCCTTGGCGTACCGCGGATTCTTATAGGTCGGTCTCTTCAAGAATATCTGCCCCCCAAGGGAGATTCTACACGAAAGGCAGTGGTTGAGAAAGCGAGCCTGGATTCACCACGTACACCGGGCTTCGCCTGCCTGTCGTGTTGCGCCGCAAGCGCGGCCTGTCTGCGCCTGCCTGTCGCATCGGCGACGCAGACAGGTGCGGGCAAGACCCGCCCGCACAGGCAGGCGCAGGCAGGCGCCGGCGGCATAAGGCTCATCTGCGTCGTTGCCTTCGCCCTTGCGCGAGGGAACCCGGCGGGTTATTCTTAGAAAAGGAGGTAAAGATGCCCGTGCTGAATGCAAATAGCGACAACACGCCAAGGATCGCACTCTTTATTGATTTCGACAACGGCCAGTTGAACATCGACAAGGTTCTCTACGCGCTGCGCGAGAAGGGCGTCATAATCCTCAAGAAGGCCTACGGCGATTGGGGAAAGTTCTCCCAATTCAGAAGGGTCCTGGCCGAGAATGGCGTCGATCTCGTGGAACGTCCCACCATTCACGCGGGCGGCGACAAGAACGGCGCGGACATCCAACTGGCGGTGGACGCCCTGGAAGCCTGCCTGACCAACCCGAACATTGACGTTTTCGCCGTCGTCTCCGGCGACAGTGACTTTCTGCCTTTGATCTCGCGGCTTCAGGCCTATAACAAGAAGGTGGTTGTCATCGGTATGCGAAAGACCACTTCTTCCGTGGTCAAGCGAAACTGCAACGAGTACCTGGCCTACGAGAATATCCCGGCCCCGGAAGACGTGGAGCCCACCCATGATAAAAGTGAAGACGGCGACCAGAAGAAGGATATCCGTAAAGCCTTTCTGCTCCTTGGCAGGGCCATGGCGCTCCTGGAAGACGAGAACCGGTCCGTAGATTCATCCCTGCTAAAACAAAAGATGCTCCAGTTGAGTCCCACCTTCGACCACAAGACCTTCGGCTTCGGGCAGTTCAAGGCCTTCCTCGCCGAGGCCCAGAAAAAGAAGATCATTCACATCGGCAAGAAGGCGGCCGGCATCTATCCAATCTCGCTGGGGCGCAAGGGACACGACTTCGACGATGAACCCGGGAATGGAAAGACTCCCCCCGCAAAAGGCGCTCCCAAGCCTACTACCGCAGCGAAGAAAAAGGAAAAGCCGTCGCAGTAGGAAGCTCATGAACCTGTTGCGTGGCTCTATTCGTGCAACGGGCTATCGTGGGAGGCTTTTACTTGGCCGTCGGCGGCGTCTTCCTTCCCCATGCGGTTTTATCCACCGTCGTGAAGGTATACGAGCGCTCCTTGAGTCCCTCGATAATCTGATCCAGCACCACGTCAAGACGCTGGGATTGTGGTCTTTCACTCCCGAGGTGCATCAGGATAACCCCCCCGTTCAACCCGTAGGGTTGTCTGTCGGCGTGGCGGAGTAGTCTTCTTAATATGAACTGCGGGGAATGGTATATGGATTTTTTCACGTCGGCTACCCAGTCAAGGGTGTCAAGGTGGGGTGTCCAGTAAACGTTGCGATAGCCGGCTTCAGCGGCCCAGCTGACAATCTGCCGGTTGAACTCCCCAAAGGGCGCCCGCCAGAAAGGCGCCATATTTTTACCAGTGATGAGTCTGAAGACTTCGTTGGCCCTCCTGAGCTGTCCCGCCAAGAAGTCACTGGTTACCCCGGCAAGCGTGGACTGCCGCGCGTTGAAGGAATAAGAGGTCAGGTGAGGATGGCTGAAGGTGTGGTTGCCTACGGTGTTGCCCTCCTTGACGATGCGGCGAACGAGATCCGGGTAGCGGCGCATGAACTGCCCGGTCAGGAACATGGTGGCGTGTATCTTCTCGCGCTTCAGGATGTCGAGTATTGCCGGGGTTGAATTCGCGTTGGAACCCCCATCGAAGGTGAGCAAAACGTCGCGTTTTGAGGTGTCGGCTCTTATGAGCGTGAGGTCCCTGCCGGGAAGCTCCCGGTTGGTTGGAGCAAGAACCGGCAACGCCAGTGCGGGCTTGGTTCTCAACTCCAGCCATACCGCCGGGCTGTAGGAAGAGTTTCCCATGTTATCGAAGTAGCGGGCCTGGATAACGCTCCTTCGACCGGTAAGCGGCACCTTTAGGAAACTCCACGTTCCTTCCCGCGCCAACTGTACGTCCACCTTCCGGCCGTTTACGTAGAGACCGACCATGGCCTCCTTCGGCGCCGTTCCGGAGACGGTGATCTTGTTTGAGTAGAGAACGGCGCCCGCCTTGGGCGAGTCTATCCGGATTGGCCCCGGCGCGTTCCAGTCGAGGGTCTCCCGATCGATGCTCTTTTCGTGGACCCTCTTGAACTCCGGCAGTATGACGACAGGTGGTGAGATGAAATGGTCCGCTCTTCTTGAGACCCAGATTATCGCGCCGCCGAAGGCGATCAAAAGGCCGAAGATGACTATGCGGAACCACGCGCCGCTGAGTGCGCGCTTGTTCCACAAGGCGATGCCGGCTCGTCTCTCCCTCCTCCTGTCCTTCCCGGCACAATGCTGAGAGCAGTAGATGTGGCCGTGGTGACGTTCCTGGCAGGCGGGGCAGATTGGGCGTTTGCAGTAGTAACACCTGCGCTTCGCCGTCTTTGTGGGATGTCTGAAACATTTCGCCGTTATTTCCTTCTTTTCCGCCACTATACAAGCATACCAGAATCCGCCACCCAAGCGGGAACCAAGGGCGGCGAAGCGGACTTGTACTACTTGGGACAGGAAGGAGACCCCTTCCCGCCCGGCGCTCCTGCCTGCGCGGGCGGGTTTCATAAGCAGGCCCGCGGCGCGGCTTTGCCTGCTTACCGCGCCGGGCTCCTTCGCGGCCTGTCTGCGTGCCCGCCTGAGCCAGGACGCTCGCGGTCGGGCATTGCACAGGCAGGCGCAGGCAGGGCCTCACCGCCCACCTATCACCCACTTCGAAGCAAACCTTCGCAAGATGTACACCATTTAAGGTCCCCGGTAATAAGACTCCAACCGCCGGTTTATAGGGGAAAGGCCGGCGCCGGAGGAGCGCCGGGCATCGTGGAAACCGGCTGAAACTCTTCGGGGTAGGAAACCTGCCAGAGTACGAGGCCCCTCGCCGGCAGGGCGGGAACGGCCGGGGATTCGGAGTAGCCGCCGAGAAGGACGACTATCTCTTCGGGAGCAAGCCTTCCGGCGCCGGCGGCGAGAACGGCCCCCGCGATGCGGCGGACCATCCTGTGCAGGAACGAGGGACCCTTGACGTGGAGGACAAGAATGGCGCCTTTTTCTTCAAGTCGGCACTCGTCCAGGCGCCTCGTCGTATCACGCTTTCTTCCTTCGCCGGTCGTAAAGGAGGCAAAATCGTGCTCTCCCGTGAAGAGCGAAGTGATCCCGGCCATTGTCGGCAGGTCGAGGCGACCGCGACGATGGTAGACGTAAGAAGCAATGAAGGGCGGCACGATTCTACCGTTGAAGATATGGTAGCGATAGGCCTTTCCCGAGCAGGAAAAGCGTGCGTTAAAAGTCGGGGCGGCGCGGCTTATCCTCCAGACGCGGATCTGCGCGGGGAGCTTGGCGTTGAGACCGGCAAGGAGCACCTCGGCGGGGCGTTTCATCGTGGTGTCGAGGTGAGCCGTAAAAAAGCGTGCGTGGACTCCGGCGTCGGTCCTGGAACACCCTACGCACCTGGGGCCTCGGTGGCCCACGTCTCTGAGCGCTTCGTCCAGGAGCTGCTGAATCGTGTTTTGTCGGGCTTGGGCCTGCCATCCGCAGAACCCCACGCCAGAGAAGGCAAGGTCAATGCGCAGCCTTAAAGGTGGCGTGCCGGTTGCAACACTTCCACCATCTTCGGCTTTCTCTACGACCGATGTCCCGTGCGGACTGTTCACCGTAAGGGAACGTCAGCTTCGGGGTTCGTGTTTGTTGAAAAGTTCCGTGACCACCTTGACAAGGTTCGATGATTGGATTGGTTTGCTGATATAGGCGTCCGCGCCGAGCGCCAGTCCGCGGCTCCGGTCTTCCCGGGCGCCTTCCGTGGTGATGATCACAATCGGCAGGTTTCTGGTCCTGGGGTTTTGCCTGATGAGAGAAACCAGCTTCAACCCGTCCATTACGGGCATGTTGATGTCCGTCAGGATCATGTCCACCTTGTTCGTCTGGAGTTTCTTGAGTGCGTCTACGCCGTCCACCGCTTCGATTATCTTGCAATCTTTGAAGCGTTTGAGGGAAAAAGAGAGCAACTGCCTCATCGTAGGTGAATCTTCAACTACCAGGAAACATAACCCGTCCATGCGATGCCTCCTTAAATCTTTTCCGCCGCCGGGGCGGTAAGAAGGTCCAGGAAGCCCTGGATGGTGTTCAATTTTCGTTCTGACTGGGAATAGAGTTTGCTGGAAAAGATCGCGGTTGCCGCGTGGGCGGCAAGCAGGGAAAAGAGTTCGTAATCAACGGCCGTAAAGGCGTCCTTCTGTGTGAGCAGTTTGTAGACGTTTATGACCCCGGTAACGTGCTCCTTGATCTTCAGGGCGATGCTGGCGATGGGGTGGTAAAAATCGACCTTGTACCCGGGTTCGGCCTGGTTGATGTAGTAGGGCTCGCCCGTTTTTACTACGCCGCCGATGATGCCCTCTCCTATCTTGATTGAGGGATAAGGAGAGTCTTCAGACAAACCTTCATGGGCAATGACTCCCAGTTCGTTTGTCCTTTCGTCCAGGAGCATAATGGAGAAAGCCTCCGCGCCAACAAGGTTGATGACGATCTCCATCACGATGTTCACCACCTCTTGAAAATCCAGCGTGGAGTGCAACTGATATGAAGCCACGTAGAGGTTTGCAAGGTTGTTGTTTTGCTCCTCCACTTCAACGTAACGCTGGGCGAAATCTTTGTTCTCCTCCTCCACTTTGCTGAAGAGAGCTTGGAGTGCTTTCTTTTCCGTCTCAAGCGCCTCCAGCTTGCGCCTCATGGCCTCCAGTTCGACCTGAAGACCCTTCTGGTCGCTCTTGTTGGCCTTGAAGGAGGCTGCCCGGTACCGAAGTCGCTCGTTTTCCTTGAGGATGTCCTCTATAAACCCTTTCTGTTTCCCCAGCATCTGGAGAAACTCCTGGCTTTTCTTAAATAGTTCGTTATGTTCGTCGGCCATGAAAAACAACTCCCACCAAACATCTAAACACAGCGGCACCGGAATTGCAATCCCGGTTCAGTTCTTCACGAGGGCGTGCATATTGATGAGCATCGTAATGCCGCGTATATCTTCTACCCGGTCGGCCGCGCCCGCCTTGATTACCTCCCGCGGCATTCCAAAAATCACGGCGGATTCCTCGGACTCGGCCAGGACGATTCCGCCTGCCTCGTGAACCGCGAGGGCACCGCGCGCGCCATCGTCTCCCATACCGGTCAGAACCGCGGCCAGGCACTCTCCTCCACACGCCTCGGCTACGCTCTTCAGAAGGATGTCGGCGGATGGCGCGAAACGCTCGCCGGGGCACCTTTCAAAGACCCTCATTTTCAGCTTATTGCTCTTCTCTTCGATCCGCAGTTGTTTCCCTCCAGGGGCTACGTAGGCGTGGCCGGGTTGAAGAAGTTCTCTGTCCCTCGCTTCGCTGACGGGACGGGAACCGAGGGTGCTGAGCCTCTCGGCGAAGAGGCGCGTGAAGATGGCGGGCATGTGTTGGCACATAACAACTGGAGAGAGTATCCTGGGGGAAAGTCCCATAAGAATTGTCTGTAGGGCCGGAGGCCCACCGGTTGAGGCCGCCAGGACTACAACCCTGGCTCTTCTCTCGGTGGTCGTCTCCGGAAGCTCCTCGGGGGGCGCGGCGGGTTCCTCATGCGTCCGTTGCCGTACGCGATCGAAGTGAAGCAACGGGATGGAGAGTACCTTCGAGCGCAGTTCATTATTGATGTTTTTCAATTTAGGTGAGGCAACCTTCGAGGGCTTTACGATAAAGTCTACGGCGCCCAAATCGAGCGCCTTGAAAACCGATCGGTCCGATTCCCGGGCGGAGACGACGATGATGGGCAATGGATGGTTGGCCATGACCCACCTGAGTACGGCAAAGCCGTCCATTCCAGGCATTTCAAGGTCCAGCGTCATGACGTCTGGAGAAAGCCTCAGTATCTTACGAATGGCGTCTTCTCCGTCAAAGGCGGTTTCGATCACTTCAATATTCTTGTGTCCGTTCAACGCCTCCACTATGACCTTGCGGTTGAAGGAAGAATCGTCGACTACCAGCGTGCGTATCTTTCTCATTATTCGCCCTTCGTATAGACGAGATCGTGGGGAAGGTGAACCAGGTGAAACCGGTCCGTTACGCTGATGAGACTCTCCGAGTGTCCCAGGAGAAGGAAGCCGCCCGAATGCAACGTCTGCCAGAAACGGTTAACCACCTTGGCCTTTGCATCCATGTCGAAGTAGATGATGACGTTCCTGCAGAAGATTACGTCAAAGGCTTTCAAGGTGGAATATTGGTTCAGTTCAAATAGATTGAACCAGGAAAAGGAGACGCGTTTCCGAATCTCTTCCCGGATCCGGTAACGCCCCGTTGATTCCTCCAGGAACCAGCGGTCCTTGAAAGATTCGTCTACCGACCGGAAGGCGCTTTCAGTGTACACGCCCCTCTTTGCCTTGCTTAGGACCCTGGAATTGATGTCCGTGGCTACGATTTGCACCCTTGCCTTGGTGAATGCCCTAGCTTGGTTGAGTAGTATGGCTATGGAATACGGCTCCTCGCCGGTAGAACATCCGGCGCTCCAGATACGAATCGCCTCGGGAGGCTTCCGCTCCAGCAAAGCGGGCAGGATGTCCTTCTGGAAACAGCGTAGTTGGTTCTCTTCCCGCATAAAGTACGTCTCATTGGTTGTGAGAAGGGCTATGAGGGCGTCCCACTCCCTGGCCTTCTCCGGATCGTAAACCAAGTAGTGTAGATAATCCCGCGGGCTAAGGTCTCCAAGGGCGTCGAGGCGGTTCTGTATCCGTCTCTCGAAGAAAAAACGCGAGTTTTCGGAGAAATAGAGGCCCGTCATATCGTGGATAAGTTCTCCGAAACGCTTGAAGAGATCGTCGCCGAGGAACCGTGATTCTGTGTCATCCAGGCCGCGCCAGAAGTCCATCGGCTACAGGCTCTCCAAGTGTTTAGCGATATCGATCAGAATAAGCTTGGTTTGAAAGTCCACCGACTGCGCCTCATTCTCAATGAGGCGGAGGTGCTCTTTTCCCAACGAGAGAAAGAAGGAATAGGCCTGGTCCTTGAGGTCGGGATCGGTCAGGTAGTTCAACATTCTCGGCACGGCTTCGGCGGCCTTAAGGTCGATCAAGGCCCGAATCACGCTCTGCCTTACGATGGGGGAAGCGTCGGTCTCCAACTCACTGAGCAGCGAAGGAAGGAACCGTTTATTACCTGATTTTCCCATCAGTTCGACGGCGGAGCAGCGCACTTCCCACCGCCCGTTGCTAAGGGCGCCCTCAATGATCCTGAAGGCGTCGGGGCGCCCGGAGCGCGCCAGGGCCGTCATGGCCGCGCTTCTGACCTCAAGGGGGCTGTTCTCGTCCTCCGCCATGGCCATGATTTGCGTAAAGATGCCTCCACACCCGACCTCCGCCAGTCCCCGAAGCGCGCCCAGCCTTACCGGTAGCTCGTCGGTCTCCAAAACCTTCAAGAGCGATCGGCCTACGCCCGGCGCCGCACTCTGGGCCAGGTAGAAAGCCGTCTCCGCCCTCACCCAGATGTCGGAATCCGAGAGGGCCGCCATCAGTGTTTCGGGTTGCCTGGCAAGCATCTCTCTTCCAAGAACCGATATAACGGCTCTCCGCACCTTGGAATCCTCGTCTCCCAGCATGTGCATGAGTGTTTCAAAGGCCCCGGCCCCCATTCGCTCGGCCACCAGCTTAAGGGCGGTGCGGCGCACGCCCGGTGAAGGGTCCTTCAGGCCCGGCAGCAGTTCTCCCGTTTCCCGCCCCAGGCTTTCGGCGAGAAGGACGTATCCGGCACGCCTCACCCCCTCGCCGTCATCGCCGACCATTTTCCTGCCGTATTCCCCCATCTCTCCTTTTACGGCCGGGTTATTGTGGGCGAGGTCGCGCACCGCGCGCATGGCGGCTTCGTGGAAAGTAGGGTCTTTTTCTCTTAAAATCGATACCAGCTCCTTCAAACAACGCGGGTCGCTGAACTTTCCAAGCGCACCAATCGCCTCCATGCGAAGCTGGACGTCTTCTTCCCTGGCTTGGTTGAGTATAGGAACCACGGCCTCGGGACCGTCCGTAACGCCAAGCAAACGAATAAGAAGAACCTTTTGTTCCAGGGCCGTGGACCGGTTCAAGCGCCGTACGATGGTTTCGCTGGCCGCGCTTCCGTAAGACGCCGCGGCCTCGAGGGCATCTCGCTGGAGGTATGGATTTTCAAACTCCCAGAGCACCAGGTCCAGCAGAGAGAGGTCACCCAGAAATCCGGAGGTGACAATCAACCCTCTGCGCTCGGAAAGTTTCGCGCTCTTCCAGAGTCCCTCGAGTGTCGAGGTGAGTTCCATCGGGAAGTGGGCTCTGACGATCTCACCCATCTCCGCTTGGTGTCTCGAAAGAAGGGGCGCTGGTACGTTGGGATGGTACATTCTTCCGATGGCGTCCATAAGATTCAACAGGGGCGTATCCCCTTCACCGGCCTTATCCAGCAGAAAGGGCAGCACCTCAAGGATCGCCATCCGCCCGAAGGCCTTCAGGACCGCTTTCTTAAACTTGGGAAGCCCATAAAGTTCGCTGAGTTTTTCCGTGGCGGCTTGCCCACCTATATTGCTGAAGGCGTCGATCAGGTGAAACCAGAGCCAATCATCCCTCTTGCGGAAGAGGTCCATAAGAACGGGCAGGTTGCTGGTATCTCTGATTTGGCCGAGGCTCGTAATGGCGGCGGAGACGATGTTCTTATCCTCGTGGGCGAGGTAGTAGATAAGGTGCGGCGAGGAATGTCTGCTTGGAATCTCTCCCAGGAGGGTAATCAGCGCCAGCTTTACGTCCTTGTCCTCGTCCACCATGTGGTCATATATCCGGGGAAGGATGGACGAACCCTCCTTCGAGAGAATTTCCAGGGCGGAGTTGCGTTTTCCGGCGTTCTCCGGGTCCTTTAGGGCGGTGAACAGGATCGGCAACACCGAGTCGGGGGGGAAACGCAGCAGGGATTCCACCGCGGCCTTTCGCACGCGCCAGTTGGGGTCTCCCAACAACCCGTCGAGCAGGGGGGTGGCTTCCCCGGGTGCTTCCTCTCCCAATCCAAGCGCCGCTTTACGCCGGGATTCCACGTCCGCGGCGGCAGCAAGGTTTTTGAGCTGCTGGTTCATTAGGCTCCTCCACCCTCTAGTTTCGGTCCAGGTAATTAGCTACCACGTCGTTAAGCAATGCACCGGCGCCCGCCTTCGTATCTTCGAGAAAACGTTTGGCCTCCGCGGACTCCTGCTGAAACACCCGAAAAAAGTCCTCCGGCGCCTTGATCTTCGAAAGTTTGCCGGGGTTGTAGACCAACATATCGGTGAAGACGCTCCTGGCGAGACGCAGCGCTTCCCTGTCTACACCATTCCTCGCTTTCTCCAGGGTTATAGGCGTGCGGAGGTAAAACTCGAGCTTCCGCAGTATTACCGCTTCGGAAGCGCCTTCGTCGAGATAGTCGTCCGCCCCGTAGAGGCTCTCGGGCCTCCTGCGGTAGCGGTTGACGTTATGAATAGCTCCCAACAGTATGATGGCGGGCGCCTTTTCGCTCTCCTTCCGGAGACGGTCTATCACGTCAACACCCAGTAACCCGGGGAGGTAGGCATTTACGAGCAGCAACCCGGGATGTTTCTTCTTGGTGATTTCATAGGCCCGGCTGCCGTTTTCAACCACGCTTAGGGCAAACCCCTGCCGGTTCAATATGCCGATAAGGTAGTTGCGAAACTCCCGCTGAATATCCGCCACCACGATTGCGGCGTGGCGGCCATCGCCGCTTATTTCGTGGCTTGCGTCCTTCGACGGCTCTACTATAAACTCCCTTCCGCAGCCCCTGCACTTAACGCGGAGGATAGCTTTATATCCGGTTGGAAGGCGGTAACGTTTCAGGCAGTGGGGGCAGTGAACAAACATGTTGGGCGTCTCCAACCTAATGCGTAAAGTTCAAGAACATCGGTAAGTTCATAAAGGCCACCGCATGGCCTGAGTGATGAAAAACGCCCTCTACAAAATCCCGGGGGACCTCCGTAAAACTCTCCGGAGGAGCTTCAAGAACCTGTATATCCACTCCAGCCAAGTGTTCTATGGTGTCTACCAGGAGACCGAAGCGGTCCGAACCGAGGTCCAGGATGATTATCTTGCGCTTTCCAGCCTCTTTCCCGGTCTCCAGACCTAGCCTCGCGGCCACGTCTATAACACTGACAATCTTCCCCCTGAGAGAGAGGATTCCCTTCAGAAAGGGCGGCGCGTTAGGTACGGGGGTAACGACGCGTTCATTGATGACGAGAGCCACGTCATGGATCGGCATGGCGTACTTCTGCCTTCCAATGTTGAAGATAAGGAGCTTTTCGCTCCCGGCGCCGTCCCCGGTTTCTTTCAGGAACTCTTCGGTTTGTTTTTCTCCAACGGGATCACCTTCGGGTTCACCCATCTTTTCAACCTGTCGGGTTGCACCAAGAACCTCCACGTTAACCGGCAAGGGTTCGTATGGCGTTTGGTCCGGAACTTCATGTTGAATCGCCGCCGCTTGGATCTTTTTACCATTTGTTTTCTTGGGTGCGGGCTTCTCCTTGGGTGATGACGTCGTTTCCCGGGAGCGAACCTTTGTTGCGGCGCCGGATTTTTTATCCCTACCCGGCTTCTTCTTCGCCTTTTTTCGTATCTTTGCGAGGTCCAACAACTCCTCCTTCAACGCTTAGATTATACGGTAGAGAGGGCTCCTCCGCAACCAGGAGGCCGGCCGAAGTTCACCACCTACACCCGATTCGCCCGCCCGCGTGTGGCCGACACGTCATCCAGCATCTGCCGAAGGAGGCGACTATGGGCACCAGCCCTTCGCGCTAGTTCCCTTACCCCGGCGCTCCTCAAGAACTGATTGCGTCCGGGGCTGACAACACCCCGGGTGCCGGCCCCGGTTACTTCTTAGCAAAGAGAACCTGCTTCACATACATTTTGTTGCCATTAAGATCGAGGGCAATGGCGTAGAAGTTGGTTATCCTCCTGCCTATCACCAGGCAAATCGGCACTTCCACGCTCCCCAGCTCCTTGGGGAAAAGAGGAAGATCGCGTATCTTGAAGGCCGCCGGCCCAAACCCCACGGTAGCGATCCTGGGCACGGTGCGAACCCTCCCCGGCATGGGCAGGCACTCGTCCAGCCATCCAAGGATGTAGTTGCGTACCCGGCTCATCTGGGCCAACGGGGTGCCTACGGCCGAACTCGACATGATGAAGTTCCCCGTGGGCGTAAGGTCGATAATGTCACTGGAACTCGACCGGAGCCCCGTTCCCGGCAACGTCGTATTCGTTGCGAGAACCATCGAACAACCCGTATCCAGGAGACCCATGAGTTGCTTCTTCTTGCTGAGTGAAGCTTTGACCAGTACTTGGTCGTAGACCAGGAAGGCCGGGTATTCGCTCCACTTGCTCGCGTCTTTCCCGATGAACGTTTCCTTTGAAGCGGAAGCCGGGAAGAGACCCAGTAGGTCTTTCTTCCTGTCGAAACGCACCTTCATTCCCCTAAGGAGGTCCATTCCAAGGATACCCTTGTCAACAACGCGTCCCTCGCGGTATTTGAGCAACCCTGAAGCGTCTTTTACCACGTAAACGGGCACGTTGTCCACGCGGTAGCCGCCGATGTCCAGTGTCTTCAGGAGCGCAAGGGTGTGGGCCGGTTCGTTGGACCACGCACCCGCCGGCGGAAAGGCCCCCTGGACGGTTTTCAGTCCGAAGTGCCTGGCCGCCTGTTCGGAGAGAACGCTGCGCCGCGCGGCCGTATCCACCAGCATCCATAATTCCTTGCCCGAAGAACTCTTGCAGACAACCCACTCAAGGTTATATAGGGTCTTCATTTTTACCTGCAACCCCCCGGCGGGCAACGGCTTTTCGGGAGAACGGAGTACGGCGTTCCTATGCGATGACCAAAACTCTATCTCCGGCGCAACCTTGGGGGCGGCGGCAGGGAAGTCCTTCGCTATTCGCTTGAGAAGGGCCAGGCGCCCGGCAACATCGGGTTTTTCGCAGGCAAGCGCGTAGAGGTTCGCCGCGGTAGCACCCTTTGCATCTTCGGCCTTTGCCAGCGCATTCTTTGCTCCCCCGGCATTTCCCGCCATGGCGTCCGCCGTGGCCAACAGGCGGTAATCATCCACCTCCCCCCTCTTCCTGACCAGAATGCCAAGTGCGCCCAGAGCGGTTCCGGGACGGCCCATGGCCAGATTGGCACGTCCCCACAGCTCGAGGATGGAGGTATTCCCCGGATCCCGGCGCTGGGCCAGGCGATCGGAGTCCAGGGCGGCGGCGTAGTCCCCGGCGCGGTAGGCCGTCCACCCGTTTTCAAGGGGAGACGTTTTCTTTGGGGGTTTCCTGGCCGACGGATTAAAGAGACACGCACCAACCATGGCAATGCTTGTCATCAACACCAAAAACCTTTTGCCCGACATCTTTCCCTCCTCGTTTCTTGGCGCACACCCTCAAACGCAGTGCAGGCATGGCGCCGGCAAAGCCCTCGAAGAATCCCGCCCATTCATTCTAGCAGATTATTTAGGATACCATACTCAACCCCATCGTTACGCTTGCCGTTGTTCCCCTAAAACCGATATACTGAAACTTAATTAGGGAGGCGATCATGAAACGCCGGATTATGATTTCTTTACTGGTATTAACCCTCTCAGTAGTTTCGCTCGCCGTATTCAGCGCCCCTGCGGCCGTACTTCTCGACACGAGCCGTTCTTTTTCCGCGGCCCAGTTCAAGCAAGCAAAGGTACTTTTGAGCGATTCCATTCCCGCCTTGGTGCATGAAGGCCCCGTCAGTCTCTACGCCTTCAATGACACCCCGGAGAAGCTCGTAACTTCCTCTACTGACGTAGCCGAACTGAGGGCCGCCCTTGGCAAACTCAAACAGGGAGGCAGGTACACCCTGCTCTACGACGCCATCTTTTCCGCGGCCAAGGACCTCTCTTCCGGCCACAAACCGGCGCTGATCCTGCTGGTTACCGACGGCAGGGACGAAAACTCCGCCGTCACGCTGGAAGACGCCGCCTCCAAGGCGGAAAGCGCCCACGCCGCAATCGTTACGGTCGGACTGGGTGCGGCGCGGACGAAGATACTGAGGAGAATAGCCGTCCTCTCCGGCGGCGTCTATGCGGGTTACCTGAACACCTTGAACGCAAAGACGCTGGAGGAAAAGATTCGTTCAACCACCCTCGCCCTGGCTCCATTCGCCCCGTCGCCAAGGCCCATACCGGCGGCTACGCCGCAACAGCCCGTCAAGGCGCCGCCTCCACAGCAGGCGGAGAGCAACTGGACGTGGCTCGTTCTTGTCCTGCTTGCCGTCGCGGTCGTTCTTGCCGTCATCGGCCTCTTGGTCCTGCTTCGCAGGTCCAGGAGAGTGGAAGAACGGGTCTGCGAAACGTGCGGAAGGAAGCTGAATATCTGGGAAAACGAATGCCCCGCGTGCCTGGCCAAGACTCTCTCCATCACCAAGCCAGGCGACGCGTCCTCGACTCCCCCCGCGGAAGCCATTCCAGAGCTTGACCCGGCCTTGCTCAAGAAGGAACCGTCCTCGGAGGAGTTGGACAACACCATCGTTCTGGATGAAATCCCCGTTCTTGTGCTGAAGCGCGGCAACATGCCCCAGCGAATGTTCCAGTTGCCACCGGAGAAGGCAGTCTCCGTAGGCAGGGACAAGGTCAACACGATTTCCGTCGCAGACAAAACACTTTCGGGCCAGCACTTTAGAATCGTACCGAAGGAAGGCACCTTTTTCCTGGCCGACCTGGGCTCCACAAACGGCACCTTTTTGAATGGGGAGCGGGTTACGCTGAAGGAATTGAAATCGGGCGCGGTAATCCACGCGGGCCAGTGCGACTTTACCTTCAGGCGCGACCAGAGACGATTGAATTAACGCGGGAAAGATAAAAAGGGGCCTCTCTATGAAATCGCGGCCGCTTTAGGCGGCGACCGGCGGCCCTTTGATTCCGGAATAGGCGGAGGAACATGTTTCGCAGACCGATGATTAAAGACCTTCACTCCCACGACGGCGAGGAGATGACGCTCTACGGGTGGGTTTACAACAAGCGCTCATCGGGAAGGATCCGCTTCCTCATTCTGAGGGACGGCACCGGGTACCTACAGTGCGTTGCCTCCGCAAAGGACGTTTCTCCCGAGACCTTCGAGATGATGGATAAGATTCCGATCGAATCATCCCTGGAGGTAAATGGGACGATCCGCCTGGACGATCGTGCGACGGGCGGCGTTGAGTTGGGGTTGAAGGAGCTGAAAGTCCACCACGAAGCCGAGGAATACCCCATCGGAAAAAAGGAACACGGCACCGCGTTTCTGATGGCAAACCGCCACCTATGGCTTCGTTCCTCCAGGCAGGCCGCCATTCTAAGAACACGCTCGGAGATAGAGCAAGCCTTCAGGGATTACTTCTACGAACTGGGCTTCGTACTGATCGACAGCCCCATACTCACCCCGGCCGTCTGCGAGGGCACCACGACGCTTTTTCAGACCGACTACTTCGGCGAGAAGGCCTACCTAAGCCAATCGGGCCAGCTCTACCTGGAACCGGCCTGCATGGCCCTGGGCAAGGTCTACTGTTTCGGACCGACCTTCCGGGCGGAGAAGAGCAAAACCAGGAGACACCTTATGGAGTTCTGGATGCTCGAACCGGAGGTGGCCTTCGCCCGGCTTGACGACGTTATGGCACTGGCAGAAGACTTTATCACCAGCGTTGTTGCGAGAGTCCTGGAACGCTGCTCAGAGGAACTAAAGTTGCTGGAGAGGGACATTTCCATGTTGGAACGGATTCAGAAACCCTTTCCACGGATCACCTACTCCGAGGCCGTAGCGCAGTTGCACGAGCTTGGAAGCGACATTAATGACGGCAAAGACTTCGGCGGCGACGATGAAACAATGCTGACCAAGCAGTACGACCGGCCCGTCATGGTCCACCGTTACCCGGCGGCGATAAAGGCCTTTTATATGGAACCCGATCCCAGGGAGCCGGACCTGGCGCTCTGCGTGGACGTACTCGCCCCTGAAGGCTATGGAGAAATCATCGGAGGCAGCGAACGCATCCACGACTACGACCTGTTGCTGAAGCGTATAAAGGAAAACAACCTTCCCCAAGCGGCCTTTCAGTGGTACCTGGACATCCGCAAGTACGGTTCCGTCCGCCACGGCGGCTTCGGAATTGGGCTGGAACGAACGGTAGCATGGATATGCGGGCTGCCGCACGTCAGGGAAACCATCCCCTACCCCAGGATGCTCCACAAGCTGTATCCATAAGCAAAACCCTTGAACTATTTTGGACTCTACCGCGGAACATCGCCGGGAGACCGAAGGTGCGGGAATGACGACTGTTCCCCTGTCATTCCGGCAAGCGAAGCGCGTCCGG
>CAZIBS010000022.1:0-26696 GCA_964537405.1 uncultured Thermoanaerobaculia bacterium
CGAAAACCTCCGGAACGCTGTCCAGCAATTGTTTCTTCCATAGACCGATCTGCTGCCCGTGAACCCCAAACTCTTTCGCCAGCTCCTGGAGCGACCGTTGACCCTTCAACGCCTCTATCGCTACCTTCGCCTTGAATCCCTTCGTAAACCTCTTTCGTTTTGCCATCGCTTTCCCCTTCTTTGAGACCCAGGCTTTTTATCTTAACACCCTGTCTCATTTTCGGGGTCCACTATTAGGATGACCCCATGAAACACACCCGGCAAAAGCCTGCCAAGAAAAGGGTCCGAAACGCACGAAAAGAGCCCGAAACCATCAAAAGGAGCCTCCAGTGACCTGACCTTGTCCACCGCCCGGGAATTAGCGCAAAAATCGCCCAAAAGACGCCTCCCTCCAACCCCGGAAAACTTTAGGTGGTGAATTATGGGTGTCCATAATCCACCGCCTAACCGAGGACCGAGGGCGGCGGGGAAGGCTTAGATGCAAGGCGCCGAGACGATTTGAGCGCAGGCGTAGTAGCGCTACGTTGAGCATCAAATCGGCGAAAGCAACACCGTGGATGAGTCTTATCCCGCGGTACGAATCCCGGTGCAGGTGGTGAATTATGGGTGTAGTATACTTGCGCATAAAGAGGGCCAGCTGCTATAGTTACGTCTCGTGAAGTGCGGAAAAAAGTACGCGGGGGAAGGGGTTTTCAGTGGAAAGCGAGGTGGGTAGATGACTATTAACCTTATGGGCAGCCTCTTTGGACGTTCTCCCTTCGGGCCGCTTCAAGCCCACATGAAGAAAGCGCAGGAGTGCGCGGCTCACCTGGGACCGTTCTTCAAATACATGCTGGCCGGAGAGAAAGACAGCGCCGACGAGGAACGGAAAACAATCCTGCACCTCGAACACCAGGCCGACGAATTAAAGAACAATATTCGCGACAATCTTCCAAAAACGGCCTTCATGCCGGTTGACCGCCGGGATCTGTTGGAACTGCTGAGCATACAGGACCGAATAGCCGATGCCGCGGAAGACGTCGTCGTCTTGGCGTCGCTCAAGAATCTCTCCTGCCCACTCGCTCTCAGGGAGTTCTTTCTCGAATTCCTGAAGAGCGTTGAAGTCACGGTACTAAAAGCGGGTGAGGTCTTTGATTCGCTTGATAACCTCGTTGAAGCCGCCTTCAGCGGCCCTCCCGCCGATGAAGTCCGGAGGGCAATCAGTGTAATCAGCCGCCTGGAGTGGGAATCCGATAAAACCCAGTACCGCTTCGGCAAGCTCATTCTGCAACACGAAGAGGAACTGGGCGCGGTGAATACGATGCTATGGATGCAACTCACGCAAAGGGTCGCGGAATTGGCCAATGCCTCGGAAAAAGCCTGCGACCGTCTCCGCCTCATGCTCCTGGTCTGAACCATGGCCCTCGTATTACTCGTCATAGCCGTTCTGGCCGGCCTCTACATGGCCTGGAACATCGGTGCCAACGACGTGGCGAACGCCATGGCCACCTCCGTAGGCTCCAGGGCTCTGACACTCAAGCAAGCCCTCATCGTCGCCGCGATCTTTGAATTCTCGGGCGCCGTCCTGGCCGGGAATAACGTCGCCGAAACGGTAAGAAAGGGCATCGTTGAAACAAGTGCTTTTCCCGGCTTTCGCCTGCTGATGCTCGGGATGCTCGGCTCTCTGATAGCCGCCGGAATCTGGCTCCACCTCTGCACACTGCTGGGTCTCCCCGTTTCAACCACGCACTCAATAGTCGGTGCGATCTGCGGCTTTGCCTTGGTCCAGGTCGGGATCTCAGGCCTTCACTGGAGTAAGGTCGCGGTAATAACCATTTCGTGGATTTTATCGCCCATAATGGGTGCGGGTCTCGCCTTTGTTACCTTTTTATTCATCCTCCGTTTCATCCTGGACAGCCGCCACCCAAGGGTCAGGGTTCGTCTCGCCGCACCCTTCCTGGTAGGTCTGGTGGCTTTCATTCTCACCCTCTCCATGGTTTTCAAGGGATTGAAGAACCTTCACCTTGACCTCGGTCTGGGGCGGGCGCTACTGGTTGCCCTCGGGACCGCTGTTTTGTGCGGAATTGTCTCGATGGCGGGTTTCAGGCGCATCAGGCACTGGAAAAAGAACGGCGATTTCGGATACGTGGAACGCATCTTCCGCTACCTGCAGATAATCACCGCCTGCTACGTCGCCTTCGCCCACGGAGCCAACGACAACGCCAACGCCGTGGGGCCCATGGCGGCGGTAATCTCTTTGTGGCGCACCCACGAAGTGATGTCGAAGGTTCCCATACCAATCTGGGTGCTGGCGCTCGGCGGAGCCGGAATCGTCATCGGCTTGGCCACCCTGGGTTACAAGGTGATAGCTACCGTCGGCAAAAAGATCACGGAACTCACTCCTTCGAGGGGCTTTTCGGCGGAGTTCGCCGCCGCCACCACGGTACTACTGGCGAGCAAGCTCGGCCTTCCGGTCAGCACAACCCACACCCTCGTGGGGGCCGTAATCGGCGTTGGCCTCGCTCGGGGCGTGGGACTCCTTAACCTGCGCGTGCTCAGGGATATCTTCCTGTCGTGGTTTCTTACCCTACCCGGAGCGGCGCTCCTGAGCGCCATTATCTACCTGCTTCTGAGATTACTCTTCACTTAGCTGGTTTGAGCGGAGTCGTAGTATAGCTACATCGAGCATCAAACCGGTGAAGGCAACAACGCAGATGGGCCTTATCCCGCCGTACCCGCCTACGCCCGCCTGTGCGGGCGGGTCTTGCCCGCACGCAGACAGGCCGCGCTTGAGCGCAACGCGGTAAGCAGGCAAATCCCGGAGCAGGAAGTACCGGAATGGAGTACTATTGCTCCATGGCGGTTGGAGGAAAAATGAACGAAAAGGTACGCGCCTTTTTCTTCCCGAAGTTGACCCTGCACTTCTTCATAAGGGCCGGGTCCGTAGCGCTCTTCGCCTATCTCTTCTTTTCCTTCGTGCTGACGCCTTTTATGATCAGGGGCAAAAGCATGGAAAATACTTACCACGACGGCGGCTTCAACTTCGTTTTTAAGGAGCGTTACCTCTTCTCCGCCCCGAAACGCGGGGACGTGGTCCTTGTGCGGATGGCCGGGGACGAGGTCATGTTGCTCAAGCGGGTCGTAGCCCTTTCGGGGGAAGAGGTATCTTTTAAAAACGGCGTGCTCTTCATCAACGGCAAGGCGCTCAGCGAGCCTTACGTGAAGGGGCCGTGCGACTGGAACCTTCCGCCCCGCAGGGTTGATAAAGGCAACGTCTACCTAATAGGAGATAACAGGAACATGCCAATGCAGTATCACGACTTCGGGCAGGTTTCCGTTAGGAGCATAGTGGGAGGTCCCCTATGGTAACGCGCAACCGTGTTCTTGCGGTAGTCGCCGCCGTGGCGATCATTTGGACAGTCTGGTACCTATTTCCAACGAAGACCCGGCAAATCAAGCGCCGCTTCAAAGCCGTCGCCTCCTGGGTTTCGAAGGACGGGCCGGAGGGGAACCTGGCCATGATCCGGCAAGCCGCCGCCGCCGCTAAGTTCTTTGTTGACCCCTGCGAATTTCACTCCGCCACGTACCACCTTACCGGCTCACTGTCGGTCAGGGAAATCTCCGGTTATTACTTCGAGGGAAGGTCACGCTGTGCACGCTTGAGCCTTAAGTTCTACGACCTGCACGTAACATTTCCGGAGAAGCGCACGGCATCCGTGAAAGCCACCGCACGGTTGACGGGGCGCACGACGGATGGAGACAATATTGCCGAGACCCACGAAGTGAGCTGCACGCTCGAAAAGGGGGACAACGGGTGGCTCTTCAAGAAGGTCACCCTCGTCCAGGTTTTGAAAAAGTAGCGGCGAACGAAGAGTAAGGCCGGGAGGCGCCTCCCCGGCCTGCCTGTTTTAACCTTGCCCTTTCTTCTACTCTTCGCCCATGAAGGGATAGGAAAAGTGGGTGGCCGGTACGAAGGTCTCCTTGACGGCTCGCTGCGAGGTCCAGCGAACAAGGTTGAGAAAGGAGCCCGCCTTGTCATTGGTGCCGGAAGCACGGCTGCCGCCGAAGGGCTGCCGACCGACCACGGCGCCCGTAGGTTTGTCATTGATGTAGTAGTTGCCGGCGGCGTGGCGAAGACGGTCGCTCATCGCCACTATGGCCTTGCGGTCCGTAGCGAAGATGCCGCCCGTGAGCGCGTAGGGACTTGTCGAATCGCACACTTCGAGAGTCTCGTCCAGCTTGTTGTCGTCGTAGACGTAAACGGTGAGGACCGGGCCGAATATCTCCTCCTCCATCAGCTTGAAGTGCGGATTGCCGGTTTGGACTATCGTAGGCTGAATAAAATAACCCACGCCGGCGTCACCCTCGCCACCGCATAGGATTTCCGCCTCATCGGAGTTCCCGGCGTAGTTAAGATACCCCATGATGTTGTCGTAGGCGGCCTTGTCGATAACGGCGGTCATGAAGTTGCGAAAATCCATGGGGTCGCCCATCTTGATTTCGGCAATCTGGGCGAGGGCCTTCTCCTTCACCGCGGACCATAGGGAACGCGGAATGTAGGCGCGTGAGGCGGCGGAACACTTCTGGCCCTGGTATTCCAATGCGCCCCTAACGAGGGCCGTAGCGAGCGCCCGGGGGTCCGCCGAGGCGTGGGCGAAGACAAAATCTTTGCCGCCGGTTTCGCCCACGATGCGCGGGTAGGTTTTGTAGTTCCGGATGTTTCCGCCGATGGTGCGCCACATCCCCTGAAAGGTGGACGTGGAGCCGGTGAAGTGGATGCCGGCCAGCTCCGGGTTCGTCATAACCGGGGGTCCCACCAAACTCCCACGGCCCGGGATGAAGTTCAACACTCCATCGGGCAGGCCCGCCGCCTTCATCAGCCTCATAAACTGGTAAGCCGAGAAGACCGCCGAGGAAGCGGGTTTCCACAAAACCACGTTCCCCATAATCGCGGGCGCGCTGGGCAGGTTGCCGGCTATGGATGCGAAGTTAAAAGGCGTGACCGCGAAGACAAAGCCCTCCATCGCCCGGTATTCCACGTAGTCCATGATTCCGGGGGCGTCGGCTGGCTGTTCCTCATAGATGTTGCGCATGTAGTGGACGTTGAAACGCAGGAAGTCGATGAGTTCGCAGGCCGCGTCGATCTCGGCCTGGAAGCAGGTCTTGGACTGGTTAAGCATACAAGCGGCGTTCATCGTGTCACGCCAGGGGCCCGCCAGGAGTTCGGCCGCCTTCATAAAGACCGCCCCCCTGGCCTCCCACGGCATGGTTGACCACTCCCTCCACGCTTCACGCGCCGCCGCGACAGCCTGCCCGATTTCCTTCGGACCGGCCTGGTGGTAGGTTGCCAGCACGTGACCGTGGTCGTGGGGACAGACGGCCTTGGCCGTAACGCCGGTCCTGACTTCCCTTCCACCAATGACAAGGGGAATCTCCACCTCTTCGGCCAACATCTTGCCGAGCGCGGTTTTGAGGGAAGCTTTTTCCGGCGATCCGGGGGCATAAGCTCGGACGGGTTCATTCTCCGGAGTTTTGATTGATACGATACCGTTCATTGCAACACCTCTCATCTTCAGAATTTTTTTTAGCCTTTACACTCTCCAGGCAACCGATGGTACCACAATCCGTTATCCAACACCCCGAAACGCCCAAACCGGTTTCGGGGGCCGCGCACTACTTGCTACCAGCGCGCATAAGGCGTTAGACTTCACGTGGTTTGGCGTTCAGGGTGCGCGCCCGGCGGGGCTTCTCTCCGCTGAAGGGCGCCGACCCGGGGCCGGGCCGGGAGGTGGCAAATGTTCTCTACGCTTCGCCTCAAAGAGGAACGTTTGATCATAGGCCTGATGTCGGGGACCTCCTGTGACGGCATTGACGCGGCGCTTGTAAGGGTGAAGGGAACGGGTATAGGTGTTGAACTTTCCATTGAGGCTTTCGAGACGCTTCGTTTCTCGCCTTCGATAATGCGCCTGATTCACTCTTGTCAGGGAGGCGCCTCGGGGACAAACAGAGAGGTCGTTCTCCTCGACACCTACCTCGGAGAACTCTTCGCTTACGCCGCCCTCTCGTTGTGCGGGAAGGCCGGTGTTGCTCCGACCGCGGTCGATCTCATAGGTTCCCACGGCCAGACGCTCTACCACCACCCGCACCCCGAGAAATTCCCTGGATTTGTCGTGACGGGCAGCCTCCAGGTGGGCAATCCTTCGGTTATCGCGGAGAGGACGGGCATCACCGTTGTGTCCGATTTTCGCTCGCGGGACATGGCCGCCGGAGGCCAGGGCGCTCCACTCGCCCCGCTCATTGACTACGTTCTCTACCACAACGCTTCCCGCAGCCGCATCGTCCTCAACATCGGAGGAATCGCCAACGTGACAATCCTTCCGAATGACGCAATGTTGGAGGACATCCGGGCTTTCGATACCGGGCCGGGTAACTGTCTCATCGACCTGGCCGTTTTCAGGACCACCGGGGGGCGTCAGTCCTACGACGCGAACGGTTCCATGGCCGGGGAGGGCAAGGTATCCCCCTTACTTCTCAAGAAGCTGATGGACCATCCCTTCCTCGCGAAGAAGCCTCCAAAATCGGTGGACAAAGACGCCTTCGGCGCCGCTTTTCTCGACGGTGTTCTCGAATCCTTTCCGCCCATCGACGGCGTACACCTCGTCGCAACCTTGACCGAATTCACCGTGCAATCCATCGTGGGCGCTATCATGGAGTTCGCCCTCCAGAAGTACCGGTGTGAAGAGCTTATCGTATCGGGAGGAGGCACTCGCAACCAAACCGTCATGAATGGATTGCGGCGTAGCTTACCCAGGTTCTTGGTAACCCAGGCCGACGAATACAGCATTCCCGCCAAGGCCAAAGAGGCCGTTCTCATGGCCTATCTGGCCAACGAAACCATTATGGGCGCGCCCGGCAACGTTCCCTCCGCCACCGGCGCCAAGAGGGCCGTGATCCTCGGTTCAATCACGCCGGGAGACAACTTGCCGGCAATGGACGACCAAGAGACTATCGAAACAGGGTGAGCGCGCAAGCCGGGAAATTACCTGCTTTCGGAGGGCGGCGCGGCGTGGTATTCTGAAAGCTGCTTGGAGGTTCTATGGAGAAAGGGCCACGGGTTGAGCGCGCGGTGCTGTCAAACGGCCTTACGACGGTGGTGGAGCGGATGCCGCACTTTCCTTCAGTGACGGTAGGCGTGTGGGTGAAGCGGGGGTCGCGACACGAACCCCCTTCGCTGAACGGGGCGAGCCACTTCGTGGAGCACCTTGTCTTTAAGGGCACTCCCAGCCGCAGTTATACGGAGATATCCAAGACCTTCGACCGAATGGGAGGCGTTCTGGACGCCTTTACTTCGCGCGAAATAATGGGCTTTTACTTCCGTGTTCAGAGGGACCACTTCGCGGAGGCTTTCGACGTACTGAGCGACATGCTGACCCACCCGCTCTTCCCTGAGGAAGAGGTGGAGCGTGAACGCGCGGTGATCCTCGAAGAGATAAAGATGGTGAACGACTCTCCTCCGGAATTCATGGGAGATCTCTTCCTCGCCAGGGCTTACCCTAAACACCCTTTGGGAAGGCCGGTGGCGGGGACGGCGGAACTGGTGAAGGCGATGACGCGGAAGCGGATCATGCGGCACTACCGGTCGATGCTCAAGCCCGGAAACATAGTTGTTACCGCGACCGGGGACACGAACCTTCGCGAGTTGATGAAGAGCGTGGAGCCGCAACTCGGCGGAATGAAGGGCGAAGCGGGGAAACCCGGTGCGATCCCCGTCTTCAGGGGCGGACAGGAGGTTTTCAGGAAAAACCACCTCGAACAGGCGCAAATCGTTCTGGCGTTCAGGTCCGAACCGGCGGGGGGACCGAACCGCAACGTTCTTTCCGTGCTGGCCAACGCACTGGGAGGCACCATGTCCTCCCGCCTCTTTACGGAGATCAGGGAGAAGCGCGGTCTCGTCTACTCGATCAGCGCCGAGCAGACGGCTTTTTCGGACGCCGGTCTCTTCGTCGTCAGCGCGGCTGCGAGCCACGCCAACGCCCGCAGGACCGTTCTTGAAACGGTGGCCGTTATTAAGGAAGCAGCGGATAAGGGTTTTACGGAGGAAGAGGTCGAGATAGCGAAGGAGAACCTGGTGGGGGAACTCGTTCTCTCCATGGAATCGCCCTCCGCGAGGATGGGGCGCCTGGCGCGCAACGAAGTCTTCTACGGAAAGCAGCGGCCGGCAGCGGCGTCGATAGAGAGAATCAGGAAGGTGTCGGCGACACGGATCGCCCACCTCGGCAAGAAACTCTTTGATCCGGACAACGCTCTACTATGCCTGCTTGGACGGCCTTCCTCTCTTCCGAAGACGGCGCTTTCACCGTTGGAGGACGTGCATTGAAACCGGTAATGGTAAAACGGCTGCCCCACGGAAAGGGACTTCCCCTGCCTTCGAGGGCGACGTCTTCCTCGGCGGGTCTTGACCTGTGCGTTGCTTTCGAGTCCCCCGTCATCCTCGCCCCCGGAGAGCGTATTCTTGTTCCAACGGGCTTCGTGTGGGAAATCCCCGAGGGCTTCGAGGGACAGATCAGGCCGCGCTCGGGCCTTGCGCTCAAGTTCGGCCTGACGCTTCTCAACGCGCCGGGCACTCTCGATTCGGACTACCGCGGGGAGGTTGCGGTTATCCTCTGCAACCATGGCCGCTCGCCCTTTACCATCGAGAGGGGCCTGAGAATAGCGCAAATGGTGGTGGCACCCGTAAGTCTGTGCGAGGTCGTGGAGACAGCCGGGGTTGGCGAAACCACGCGCGGCCCGGGAGGTTTCGGCCACAGCGGAGGAATGGGCGAATGAGCCTTCGCGTGCGTGTTCTCGCCTCCGGTTCCTCCGGAAACGCCGCCCTCTACAGCGCCGGGAGAACCCACGTCCTCCTGGACTGTGGCATTTCGGCAAAGAGAGTAGTCGAGGGTTTGGCGCTTGAGGGGCTTGCGCCCGAAGAACTCGCGGGTGTCTTCATTACCCACGAGCACAAGGACCACGTACAGGGTCTCCGGGTTTTCCTGAAGAAGAGGAAGATACCTCTCTTCATTGCCCCGGAGAGTTGGGAAACGCCCAACTGTCAGACCATCCGGCCTTGGAGCGTGGAGCCGATCGAGGGGGGGACTCCTGTTCAACTGGGCCCCCTGACCATAACGCCCTTCAACCTTCCCCACGATGCCGCTTCGTGCCTGGGCTTCGTCTTCAAGGCCGGCGGGGTGAAGGTCGTCCACGTGACCGACCTGGGTACGGCGACGACGCTGGTCCGTGATCGGGCCAGAAACGCCCACTGCATGATGCTGGAGTTTAACCACGACTTGGACCGGTTGCTGGAGGGTCCCTATCCCCTTGAGTTGAAGATGCGCGTTCACGGCAACCTGGGACACCTTTCCAACAAACAGGCTTCGAAACTGCTTCGGGATACCGTTAACGGCGATTGCCGCGCTCTCTTCTTGATGCACCTTTCCAGGGAAAACAACTTACCCGAACTCGCGCTTCTAGCCGCCAAAGAGGCGCTGAACAACGATGGCGTCCGCCTTAGGGCGGCATCTCCAGACCGGGCGGCCGACCCCTGGGAGGGATGACGATGATTCCCAGGTATACGCGTAAATCAATGGGAGATTTGTGGTCGGACCGGAACCGTTATTCGACCTGGCTGAAGGTCGAACTTGCCGCGCTGGAGGCGCAGGCAGAACTTGGCATGGTGCCGGAGGAAGCGGCACGAACGATAATGGATAAAGCCTCTTTCGACCCGAAGCGCATCGAAGAAATCGAGGCCGAGGTTAAACACGACGTCATAGCCTTCACGACGTCGGTGGCCGATTCTATCGGTGAACTCAGCCGCTACTTTCACTACGGCTTGACCTCCTCCGACGTGGTTGATACGGCGCTGGCCATGGTTGCAAGAAACGCTATCGAGCTGATTCTTGAGAACGTCAGGGAATTTCGGGCCATCCTGAAGGACCGCGCCTTCGCCTTCAAGAAGATGGTCATGGTTGGACGCACCCACGGCATCCACGCCGAGCCTACCACGTTGGGGTTGAAGTTCGCGCGCTGGTACGCCGAGATGGGCAGGAACATGGAACGCCTTGAAAGAGCCCGGAAGGCGATAGCCGTCGGCAAGCTCTCCGGCGCCGTCGGGACCTTCGCCCACCTTCCGCCCGCCGTGGAAAAACGTGCCTGTGAGAAGTTGGACCTGGCGCCCGATGCTATCACTACCCAGGTTATATCGCGCGACCGTCACGCGGAGCTTTTAGCGGCCCTGGCGCTGACGGGCTCCACACTGGAGGAGATAGCCACCGAGATCCGGCACCTTCAGAGGACGGAAGTTCGCGAGGTGGAGGAGCCATTTTCAAGCGGTCAGAAAGGATCGTCCGCCATGCCCCACAAGCGGAACCCGGTCGGCTGCGAAAACATATGCGGTCTCGCCAGAATGCTCAGGGGCTATTTGGTGCCGGCCATGGAAAACGTCGCCCTATGGCACGAGCGGGATATATCGCATTCTTCCACGGAGCGCATTACCCTTCCCGATGCGACGACGCTCCTCGACTACATGCTCCACCGTCTCGGAGGAATACTGAAGGGGTTGGTCGTCTATCCGGAGGCCATGAAGGCCAACCTGGCAAAGACAAAAGGGCTCATCTACAGCGGAGAGGTCCTGCTTGCTCTTACAAAGAGTGGGCTTCCCAGGGAAGAAGCCTACGCATTGGTCCAGTCGGTCGCCATGCGGTGTTGGAAGGGGGAAGGCGACTTTCTCGGCCTGCTTGTTGCCGAGCCGGAGGTTGTTGCGAAAATAACGAAGGAAGAACTCGCGAAGGCCTTTGACCCGTGGCGTTTCCTGACACACCTGGACGAACTCTTCGCCAGGGTCTTCGGTTAGAATTGGAAATAGCTTTGATGGGAACGTCTCGGTGGCGCTGGAAAAGCGCTTTTGTTAAAATAACGATTCCGACGCCGGGACCACCGGGGCATTGAGAATCGGGAGGAAATCCTAAATGAGAGCCAGAATTCACGTTTACCTGAAGGAGAGCGTGCTGGATCCGCAGGGCAAGGCCGTAGCGAACGCTCTGCATACGCTTGGCTTCGACGAGATAGCCTCCGTCCGCCAGGGAAAGTACTTCGACATACAAACGGCGTCCCTTCCGGAAGGCGATTCCGCCGAGCGGCTCAGGGAATACTGCGTGAAGCTACTCGCCAATCCCGTCATCGAAGACTTCCGCGTCGAGGTGTTGGAGCAATGAAGGTCGCCGTCGTGGAGTTCTTGGGCTCAAACTGCGACCACGACGCAACGGAGTGGGCCTCGCGCATCTTCGGGCTGGAAACGTCGCTCGTCTGGTTCGCCAGCGAAGACCTTGGGGGAGCCGACCTTGTTATACTGCCCGGCGGTTTCTCCTACGGCGATTACCTCAGGTGCGGCGCAATGGCGGCCAGGACCCCGGTAATGAAAGCAGTCAAGGCCCACGCCCAAAAAGGGGGGCTGGTTCTCGGCATCTGCAACGGTTTCCAAGTGCTGTGCGAAAGCGGCCTGCTGCCGGGAGCACTCATGAAGAACGAGTGCCTCACTTTCCTCTGCCGGGACGTTTGCCTGCGCTGCGAAACGACTAATTCACCATTTACCGGCGCTTTGGAACGGCAAAGCCTTCTGAGAATGCCCATAGCCCATGGGGAGGGCAACTACTTTGCCGGCGCCTCGGATATGCAACGTCTTAAGGATGAAGACAGGATTGCGTTCCGTTACGTGGATCCATCGGGAAAGACAAACCCCGCGTGGAACGTGAACGGTTCGATGGACGCCATAGCCGGGGTTCTCTCGGAGGGGCGGAACGTATTGGGTATGATGCCGCACCCTGAGAGGGCGAGCGAACTCCTCATGGGTTCAATGGACGGCGCTCCCCTGCTCTCGTCGGCCGTGAGCGCTCTGGAGGCTTCAAATGGCTGATCCGGAAGTTACCAGGGAACTGGGCCTTCGCCACGGCCTCTCGGATGAAGAGTGGGAGCGGATGGTAGCGATACTCGGCCGGGTTCCGACCTATCCCGAGCTTGGAATCTTTTCAGTAATGTGGAGCGAGCACTGCTCTTACAAGTCGTCTAAAACGTACCTCGAAAACTTTCCCACGGACGGTCCCCGGGTACTGCAGGGACCGGGGGAAAACGCGGGCGTCGTGGATATAGGCGACGGCTGGGCCGTGGCCTTCAAGATGGAGTCCCACAACCATCCCAGCTTCATCGAACCATACCAGGGAGCGGCCACGGGCGTGGGAGGCATTCTCAGGGATGTCTTCACCATGGGAGCCAGGCCCATAGCGAACATGAACTCCCTCCATTTCGGCAGTACCCACCACGGGAAAACGTCACACCTGATGAGGGGCGTCGTCGCCGGTATAGGGGACTATGGTAACTGCATGGGAATACCTACCGTCGGTGGCCAGATAGTTTTCCACCCTTGCTACGACGGCAATATACTCGTGAACGCCTTTACCCTCGGCATTCTGAGGGCTGACCGCATCTTCAGGGGCTACGCGAGCGGCCCCGGTAACCCCATTCTTTACGTCGGAAGCAAGACGGGACGGGACGGCATCCACGGTGCGACGATGGCAAGCGCGGAGTTCTCCGAAGGGACCGAGGCCAAGCGTCCTACCGTTCAGGTGGGCGATCCCTTTACCGAAAAGTTGCTTCTCGAAGCTTGTCTGGAACTCATGGAGGAAGACGTCATCGTCGGCATCCAGGACATGGGCGCCGCGGGGCTTACCTCCTCTTCCTTCGAGATGGCGGGACGAGCGGGTTCGGGGATAAGGCTGGTTCTCGATGACATTCCCATGCGCGAAGTGGGAATGACGCCATACGAGCTGCTCCTCTCCGAATCACAGGAGCGCATGCTCATCGTCGTCAGGAAGGGGGGCGAAGACAGGGTCAGGGATATCTTTTCCAAGTGGAACCTGGATGGCGTCGTCATCGGTGAAGTAACCGATACGGGCCGGGCGGAATTCTACTTCCACGATAAAAAGGTGGTCGACGTCCCGGTTGACCCGGTTAGTGATGAAGCGCCCGTCTACCACAGGCCCGTTAAGGCGCCGCCGGACGCAGCGGAGATAAAACGCTTCGATATTGAGGAACTGCCGACCCGGGACCCCAGCGAAACTCTTCTGGCGTTGGTCGGCCACCCGAGTCTCTGTTCGCGCCGCTGGGTCTACAGGCAGTACGACCAGTCGGTCCGCACAAACACGGTTTTGGGGCCGGGCGGTGACGCGGCCCTCGTGCGAATCAAGGGGACATCAAAGGCCGTTGCCATGAGCTTGGACGTTGACCCCCGCTACTGCAAAATCGATCCCTTTGAGGGCGCCAGGCTGGCCGTGGCGGAGGCGGCGCGAAACGTGGCCTGCACCGGGGCAAAACCCATCGCTCTCACGGATTGCCTTAACTTCGGCAACCCGGAGAAACCGGAAGTCATGTGGGAGTTCAAACGCGCGGTGGAAGGCATCAGCGAAGCCGCTCGCTTTCTGGAAACGCCGGTGGTGTCGGGCAACGTCTCCTTCTACAACGAGACGAACGGCCAGGGCGTCTATCCCACCCCGACCATCGGAATGGTCGGACTTCTCGATGATGTAGACAAATGCATGACGCCCTGGTTTTCGCAGAAGGGCGACGCGATCGTCCTCCTCGGAGAAACTTTTGGGCACCTTGGTGCTTCGGCCTACCTATGGGTGCTATTCGGCGTCGAGACCGGGACCCCGCCGCCGCTGGTCCTGGAAAGGGAAAAGGCGCTCCAGCAGTTCCTTGGGCGCATCTCTGGTGAGCTTCTCGTTCACTCCTGCCACGACTGTTCCGGCGGCGGCCTTCTCGTGGCCGTCACGAAGTGTTGTTTTGCGCCCCGACACTCCTTTGGAGCGTCGCTTACGATGGCAGCAAAGGGAATGAAGGCAAGCGCTCTTCTCTTCGGCGAGGACGCCTCGCGCGCCGTCGTAAGTTGCGCCGCTGAAAAACTGGGCCTTCTTAAAACCGCGGCGGAGGAAGCGGGAGTTCCCGCTGCCGTAATCGGCAAGGTTGGGGGTGAGAGCATCAAGGTTAAGATTGATGGAAACAAGGTGGTCGATCTCGCCGTTGCAGAGCTGAGAATGGCTTGGGAAGGTGGCTTGGCCGGGATTGTAGGATGACTTGGCCCGCCGGCCCGCACCGTCCTCACTTTCGTGAAACCGGCCTGAATTCGTAAAAGGAGTTCCGAATCCCGTGTGCGGCGTATTTGGTGTTTTTCACCATCCTGAAGCGGCCAAGATCACGGTCTACGGTCTATACGGCCTCCAACACAGGGGACAGGAATCGGTAGGTATCGTTTCCGGCGACGGTACGATCCTTCACGCGGTAAGGGGCATGGGGCTGGTCTCCGAGGTTTTCGGAGAGAAGGATTTGTCGGGTCTTCCCGGAGACAGCGCGGTGGGCCACGTGCGCTACTCTACGGCGGGAGACTCGAACATCCGGAACGCCGGACCGGTCATGGCCCGCACACAGCACGGGGAAGTCGCGCTGGCTCACAACGGAAACCTGGTCAACGGTCCGGAGCTGAGGGAAAAATTGGAGAAGGCCGGGGCAATCTTCTCCTCCACGACCGATTCAGAAGTGATTCTTCACCTCTTCGCCCGCTCAAGGCAGCCGGATCAGGTTGACGCAATGGTTGACGGCTTCAAGAAACTTAGAGGCGCATTCAGCCTGGTCCTGCTCACGCAGGATTTAATGGTCGGAGTGCGCGACCCCTGGGGGTTCAGGCCGCTCGTTCTGGGTGAACTGGACGGCAGCCCGGTAATGGCTTCGGAGACAGGCGCGCTGGATCTGCTCAATGCCAAGTTCGTTCGGGATGTGGCGCCCGGAGAAGTCGTGGTCGTGAGCGACGGCGGTTACAGGTCGATTTTCCCCTTTAAGGAAGAGAGGCCAGCCCCGTGCATCTTTGAATACGTTTACTTCGCCCGGCCCGATTCGCGGCTCTTCGGCAAAATCGTCTTCCCGGTAAGGGTGGCCATGGGGCGCAGGCTGGCGGAGGAGCAGCCCGTTGAAGCCGACGCGGTGGTTCCCGTGCCCGACTCCGGAGTGGGCGCGGCCATAGGTTTTGCCGAAGGTAGTTCCATTCCCCTTTTGTGGGGTCTCATCAGGAACCACTACGTGGGGCGCACCTTCATAGCGCCCAGGCAGGCGATTCGCGACCTTTCCGTGCGTTTGAAACTTAATGTGGTGCCGGGACTTCTTACCGGGAAGCGCATAGTTCTGGTCGACGATTCCCTTGTTCGGGGCACTACTTCGCGCAAGATAGTCCGCATGGTGCGCGAGGCCGGGGCGAAGGAAGTCCACATCCGGCTTTCAAGTCCGCCCATAGTATCCCCCTGCGTCTATGGAATCGATACCCCCGTGAAGAGCGAACTCCTCGCCGCGAAGATGGACCCCGATTCCATTTGCTCCTTCGTCGGAGCGGACACCATAGGATACCTTAGTGTCGATGGAATGTTTCAAGCGGCGGGTATGACCGCGAACGCGGCTTGCGGGGCTTGCTTCGGAAGGGAATACCCCGTTCCCCGGACCAAGAAAGCCGTCGCGCAGAGGCTCCTCTTTGAGAAGGATAGAAACTGACGGATTCCCCCGACACTTGCGACTTTGTGACGTAGCTTCTACAATGTAAGATGAAGGAGCGCGCTCGGGCGAAGCCCGGAGGGAAAAGGCAATGGCCTTGTTTGGATCAAGGTATAAAAGGTTTTTTTTGGACGTGGCGCCCATAGTGTTTGCACTGGTTGTCGCCATCGTCTACTTCATCGCGGTGGTCCCCAACAGCGGTCCTTTCTGGAAGAAGTACGTCCTTGTAGCCGTGATTCTATTGGTTCTGGACCGTATTATCATACCTTGGTACATGAGGACCAGGTTGCTTCGCCCCATAATTTCCTATAAAAAATCCAAGCGGGCCGGCAAAACCTTTTCCCAGGGTGAGTTGGAGAAGTACTACAAAGATTTTGCCGCCTACGTTCCCAAACACCAGTTGGCGTCGGCCATCGCGTGGTGCGTGGCTGGATTGTCGATGGCCCTGGCTTCCTATTTCTGGATACAGCACTCGGGGGTTGCCTTCATTGGGATTCTCTTCACGGCTTTCATCGCCGCCGCGATATCCATCGGGCTTTCATACTTCATCCTGAAGGAGCGTACCGGTTCCCTGATCGAAGAGGTGCTGGCGAAGCTGGACCAGGTTCCGGATGTTTCCGCCGTGCGGGCCAACTTTAAGCTGAAGACGGGGATTTCCATCAGCCTGCTGGTCGGATTGGCCTTCGCCGCCTTTGGCGTATTTGTTTACTCGAAACTGACCGTCTCCCTGGATGCTTTTGCCATCCGTTCCGGAGAAGCGAGAGCCAAAGCGACCGAGTCGCTCTTAAAGACGACCGGTGAAAACGGCTGGAAGGAACTGTTTTCAAGAGAAGAAAATAAAAATAAAAATTGGACGCTTGCCGTCGTGGATGACAAGGGAGCAATCATCAGGAATGCGGCTTCCGGACCGTTTTCGGGAAAGATGGTCGCCGACGCGGTGGCCACGGCCAAGGCGCTGAACAGGCAGGGAGTGGTCGTTACCAACCACGGTTCCGTGTGGCTTCATTCCATTGGAAATAAGCGCTACTTCGTGCTTGTTCCGAGGCAAAAGTCCATGCGCTTTATTGTCGTTGAACTCACGCTTGCGGGAAGTCTCTTTCTCGTCTGCAGCCTGCTCCTCCTTTGGGGATATATATACCTGTTAAGCAAAGATACTGCAAAGACTCTCAGGCGCGCCGTAAGCTTCGGGAGGCATCTGGCTGAGGGAGACCTGACCAATATCCCCGCCATTTGGGCAGACGACGAGTTGGGGGCCATAACGGACTCTCTCAGGGTTACCTTCCTGGGTTTGAGGAGGATAACGGGCGAGATATCAAACGCTTCCGAGACGGTTGAAGACGAGGTTATAACGACCACGAGAGTTGTAGGCAGCCTCCACCGGAAGGTCGCTTTGCAGACCCGCTCGGCCGATGAGACAAATAACTCTTTGGGCGCCATGGAAGAGAAGATGCGGCAGACCTCTGAAGCCATGGAGAATATAGCGAACAGCACGCAGGAGGTGTCATCGGCGATCCTTGAGATGCAGGCGAGCGTCGAGGAGATAGCCAGAAACGCCGACGTGCTGAACAAATCGGTCGTAACCACCGTCACCTCTTCCAACGAGATAGCCTCCAGCGCGGAAGAGGTTCAAGGTTCGGCGGATCGTCTCCACGGCGCCAGCCAGGAGGCGGTTTCTTTTCTCTCAGAACTGGACGCTTCTCTGGAGGAGACCCGGCGGAATGCCCGGGGCTTGTCTGAGATATCCTCAAGGGTCACAAAGGATGCGGAGACCGGTTTCACCTCGGTAGCGGCCGTAGAGGAGGAGATCCTTCGCACGAAGACCGCGAGTGTACAAAGCCAGCAGGCGCTCATGGAGTTGACCGAATCCATTGAACGGATAGGCCAAATCGTCAACGTGATTCAAGACGTGACCGAACAGACGAACCTGCTTTCCCTGAATGCTTCAATCATTGCGGCCGGGGCCGGGGAGTACGGGAAATCTTTCGCCGTCGTGGCGACGCAGATCAGGGAACTCTCCGCGCGAACGGCCGCCAACGCGAAGGAGATTCGCGCCGTGATCGGACAACTCGGCGAGAGCGGAAGGGATATGGCAACCGCCATGGACAAGACCTCCAAGGTCGTGGATATGAGTACGGACTTGTCGAGAAACGCCGGCCAGGCGCTGAGAACCATCATAGAGTCCGCCTCGGACCAGGAAGAGATGAGCAAGCACATCGCCGCGGCCACCGAAGAACTGGCCCACGGAGGCCAGTCCGCAAGCAGGGTAATGCAGGAAATCTTCCAGATGATAGAGGCCATTACCAGGGCCATGGAGGAACAGACGGTGACCACCCGCTACCTAAACGAGGAATCCGAGAAGGTGCGTGAAGTCGCCGGCCAGATTCAGAACGCTACCGGGGAGCAGGCTAAGGGTGCAAGGGTGATAAGCGAAGCCATTACGAGAATCAGGGAGGACAGCGCGGACACCAGTACGACCGTTCAGTCGCAAACCCGGGAAACGGCCGCGATCAACAAGGCCATGACTTCGGTCTTTCAATCGGCGAAGGAGATTGAGGATGCCTTTAAAGACCTGAGCGCGGCTTCTTCGCGTTTGCAGAAGGGCGCCCTCATCCTGAAGCAAGAGAGCAGAGCCTTCCGTATTGTTTGATGCCAACTTGCCTTCAAATGTAGACGAACTTCGCCTTCCCGTAGGCCGGGGTACGCATCCAGGCATGGGCGAGTATAGGTATCATCGCCTACGTCCGGTAAACCACGGACATCAAAATTGGTATGAGCCAATAGGACTGGATATTTTCTTTTTCAAAGAATGGCCGTCCCTATTATAAGTGAAAGAGGTGAAGATGGGCGATGATAAGGCGCTGACCTACAAGGATGCGGGAGTGGATATCGGCGCGCAGGACCGGGCTCTCGCCGGTATCAGGAAACTGGCCTCGGCCACCTTTACCGAAGGAGTCCTCTCGGCCATAGGCTCCTTCGGCGGTCTCTTCGCACTGGATCCCGGTGACGAGAGGGGACGTGTTCTTGTCGCTTCGGCCGACGGAGTCGGAACGAAACTGAAGGTGGCTCAGCTCGTGGGGCGCTACGACACGATTGGACAGGACCTGGTCAACCACTGCGTCAACGACATCCTGGTTCAGGGCGCTTCGCCCCTCTTTTTCATGGATTACTACGCCGCCGGGCGGCTGACGCCCGAGCGATTGGTCTCCGTTGTCGAAGGATTAAGCAGGGCCTGTCGCGAAAACGGCTGCTCCCTCTTGGGAGGAGAAACGGCCGAGATGCCCGGTCTCTACGCGCCCCGCGACTTCGACCTCGCCGGGTTCATCGTCGGTTCGGTCCGGAGGGATGCAATACTTCCGGCCGGAGTCGGGGCGGGCGATGTCCTTCTGGGTTTGCCCTCGACCGGTCTACACACAAACGGCTATTCTCTCGTGAGGCGCCTCCTCTTCGAGGAGAAGAAGCTGTCGGTCGGATCCTACATCGATGAACTCGGGACCACGGTTGGAGAAACCCTTCTTGCCGTTCACCGCTCCTACCTGAAACCGCTGCTTCCCCTCATCGAAAAGGGCGGCGGCCTCAAGGGAATCGCGCACATTACGGGAGGCGGCATTCCCGACAACCTTCCCAGGATTATTCCGGAAGGAGTAGAGGCCGTCATTCGGCCTTCGGGCTGGATGGAGCCGCCAATTTTCGGATACATACGCAGGGAAGGCAACATAGCCGAAGAAGAGATGCGCCGGACCTTCAACCTGGGTGTCGGCATGGTTCTCTGTGTGGAGGCGACGAAGAGCGGCGAAATCATGAAAAAATTGGCCGTCGCGGGTGAATCGCCCTTCGTTGTGGGTGAACTCCGCGAGGGAACACGGGGGGTCGTTTATCGTTGAGTCAACCGCCGGGGCCACGACGCTTCTTCAGGTAATCCTCAAGTTCGTTCCTGACCTGGCTCCTGGCGCGGTGGAGGCGCATCTTGACGACGTCCTTGGAGAGCCCGAGGATTACCGCCACGTTCTTGGTATCCAACTCTTCAATGTCCCTTAGTACAAGGACGGAATGGTAGGTGTCGGGCAGGTTGTCTATGGCGGTAGTCAACTTCTCGTGCAGTTCCCTATTCAGCACAACCTCTTCGGGCAGCCCGGGCCAGGAGACTAGAGCCAAAGAGACCCTGTCGGGCACCGTCTCGTCGTGGGAAATCTCTTTCCTGAGGAACTTAGAGCGGCGTCTTTTCATCAGGCACGCGTTGTGGGCCACCTTGTAGAGCCAGTTCCCGAAGGCTTTCGGTTCCTTCAGCCTTGAAATGGACTCCAAGGTCGTAAGGAGGGTGTCCTGCAAAACATCTTTGGCGTCCTCGCGGTCTCCGCACATTCGGTAGCCGAAGTTCAGGAGTTGGCCGCCGTAGCTTGCCATGAATTCGCCGTAGGCGGACTCCTCTCCCTTTTGCAGTCGCACGATAAGCTCGGTGGGAATGTTCACCAGCGCCTCCGGGGAGGGGAAAGTATAGCCGGCCGGGGGGGTTTTCGAAAACGATTGGGGTTGTACGGTCCACTCAAGGTGTAAAAGACGGGCAATGGTTTACCGGTAGAAGAGAATGACAATCCGCGGAGATTTACGAGGTACATCTTCACCGGCGCTTCTTTAAAAGGGAGCCCGGTTGCTTCCGGTCCCCCTCCCTGAGCAAGTCGAAGTTTTTCTTAATTATTTTGAAGGCGCCATTGAGCAGTGCGGGGTCGCCCAGGTCTATGTTGAGGTAGTCCTTGAGGAGTTGCGAAGCCGGGCGGTCGAAACCGTTCCGGACCATGGCCACGTATTTTCTGGAGAAAGCGGCGGGGTTTTTCAGATAGTGGTCGTAGTAGGTGAGACAGAGAACCTGGGCGAGAACGTAGTTGACGTAGTAGGTGGGAACGTCCCAGTAGTGGTGTTTGCGAATCCATTGGACCTTCATTTGCGGAACGCTGGAGAACCACAAGTCGTAGAGTCTCCCGGTGTCCTCGCAGGCCCTGTCAAAGCCCTTCTCACCGGTGATCGTGCCGGAGGCAACGCGGTCGTAGGATACCATTTCGAATTTTGCCCTGCGCGCGAGTTCCCACAGGTACATCATTTCATTGACGGTGTTCTGCTCTATCGCACGGTGAAGAGCGGGGTCTTTCGTGGTTTTTAAGAGGTGGTCGCGAAGGAGGAGTTCGTTGAACATCGCGAAGGATTCCGTCATGTAGGCCGGGCCGTCGGCGAAGAGGATATGGTGGCGATTATTGACGACGAGGCGGTAGTGGACAACGTGGCCGGACTCGTGGGCTATCGTTGATACGTCCGTAAGAAACCCCTGGTAGTTGTCAACGAAGAAGCCGTAAAAGCCTTCGGTGAAGGCGCCCGCACCGCGATTCGGCCCTCCGACCAGATCCATCCTGCCGTTTTCGGGGTTGAGCAGTTTGTCCAGTTCGGTGCTGTATTCGGGGCCGAGAACCGAGAGGCTCGCCTTTACCAGCTTGACGGCCTCGTCGGCGGTATAACGGGGTTGAGGAGAACCCTTGGGTGGAATATCCATGTCCCATATCTCGGCCTTCTTCACGCCAAGCTCTTTTTTAACCTGATCCATCCGGTAGCGCTGGTAGCGGTGGTAGAGAGGAAGCCTGGCTTCAATCTGTGTGTAGAGATTATCGATCTGCTTCCTGGTGAGGTATCTGTCGAAGAGGCTCTCGTTGTAGTAAGTGCGAAAGCCGCGCATTCGGGCCTGGTCGTTGTAATTCTTCATTTCGTGGTAGAGGGCGAAGCCGAGAAGGTCGCCTATTTTCTCGAGGCTGGAGTAGTAATCTTTGAAGGCGGTCTCGCGAACCTTCCTGTTGTTGCTCTTGAGGAGGGTTTCGTAGTCGATGTGAACGTTTAAGTTCTTGCCGCCGGTCTTTATGGTGGGAAAGTCGGTCCGGTCGAAAACCTGCTGGAAAAGTACGCTTTGCCACGAGGTGAGGTCGGGGCCTAACTTGGCAAGAATTGACTCCTTGCCTTCGCTCAGGGTGTATGGCCCGTTGCGGACGATGGCTTCCAACATATAGCGGTAGGGAGCCAGGGCGGGTTCGGCCTTGATGAACTCCTTCATTTTCTCCTGCGTCAGGTTCTTGAGTTCCACATCGATAAAGCTGGTTTTGGCCCTTATTCCAGCTTCCAATTGCTGGTAGGTGTCAAAGGCGGCGCGATCCTTGGTGTCTATCGCCGCCCTGAACTCACCGTAGGCGAGAAGCTTAACCATCAGGTCGTCGAGGTCCCTGTAGTCGTTGAGCATGGTCAGGAGGGTCGAGGGAGAACCGAGCAACTTCCCGCGGAAGGTTTTTATCTTGATGGCCATTGCTTCGGCGCGCTTCAGGTCCGCGCGCCATTCGGCCTTGGTGCGGTAAAAGTTCTTGCCGAGGTTGAAACGGTAGGCTTCCTTCCGGGCGGCCGGAACCGGCTCGAAGGGCGCCGCGGCGGCGGCCAAAGAAACAGCGAGTAGAGCCAGCAATCCGATAACCATGGTTTTCATGCAATTCCTCCCACTCTAAAAAATCAGTATACCATGTTCGTCGGCCACGGCTTAGGACTTTTCGGTAATTTATCGTATACTGTAAAATAGGCCGAGTGGGCCGATTGAGGGGTAGTGCATTGATAGGGGCTAAAAGTAATAGAAACCCGGTCGATTCGGTTCGGCCAATAAAAGGGGGCAAAATGTTCAGACGCATACTCACTAATGTTATTGTGGCCGTTATTGTTCTTGGGACGGCCGGCGCCGCGGCGCACGGCATGGATCGTGCGAAGATTCCACTCAGGTACCAGTGGGATCTCACGGCCGTTTATCCCAACAACGCCGCCTGGAAACAGGCCAAGAAGAATCTCGAGAAGCGCTTCAACGAAATGGATCAATATAAGGGAAAACTGGCTCAATCCCCGCGTGAACTCAAGAACTGCCTCGACCTCTACTTTTCCTTGAGCAAGGAGTTCGACAGGCTTGCCACCTACGCCTCTCAAAAGTCCGACCTCGACATCAGAAACTCCAAGGCCATGGAGATGAGACAGGGCCTCGGGCCGATGGGCTCCGAGTTCGGCGCCAAGACCTCCTGGATGGATCCCGAAATTCTGAAGATTCCCAAGGCAAGGATTAAAGTGTTTCTTAGGAAAGAACCGGGCCTGAAGATGTACAAACCCGTTCTCGACGACATCCTGAGGATGAAGGCGCACACCCTGTCTCCCGCCCAGGAGAAGATAGTCGCGGAGGCGGGATTGATGGCCGGAACGCCGGAATCGATCTACGGCGTCTTTTCCGACGCGGACATTCCACGCGCAACCGTTACCCTCTCGAACGGAAAAGAGGTTCGCCTCGACGCGCAGGCTTACACTAAGTACCGCGCGCTTCAAAACCGCTGGGATCGCGAAAAGGTCTTCCAGGCCTTCTTCGGGAACCTGATGAAGTTCCGCGGCACCCTGGGCGCCACGTTGAACGGGGAGGTGAACAAGGACCTCTTCTACGCCAAAGCCAGGAATTACGACGGAAATTGCCTCGCTTCGGCCCTTGATGCCTCTAACGTTCCAACGTCGGTCTACACGAACCTGATCAAGAACGTTCACGAGAACCTCCCCACGCTCTGGCGGTACCTGAAACTACGCAAGCGGATCATGGGACTCGACCAGTTACGATACTCGGACCTCTATGCTCCCATCGTGAAGAGGGTGAACAAGAAGTACACCTACGAAGAAGCAAAGACCCTGGTACTCAAGGCCCTCAGCCCCCTCGGAGCTGATTACGTCAGGATTCTGGATAACGGTTACAATCACCGCTGGGTGGACGTCTATCCCACGCCCGGCAAACACAGCGGTGCCTACAGCAACGGTGCGGCCTACGATATTCACCCCTTCATTCTCATGAACTTCAACGGGAGCTACGAGGACGTGTCAACCCTCGCCCACGAGTCCGGTCACACCATGCACAGCTACTTCTCAAACCACAACCAGCCTTACGCCACCAGCAACTACACCATCTTCGTAGCCGAGGTCGCCAGCACCACGAACGAGAACCTTCTCATGCACTACGTCCTCAAGCATACCAAGGACGACGCAATGAAGCTCTTCCTGCTTGGCAGTTACGTGGACAATCTCAGGCAGACGCTTTTCAGGCAGGCCCAGTTCGCCGAGTTCGAGCTGAAGATTCACCAGATGGTACGGAACGGCCAGGCACTGACCGGCGACAACCTCGATAAAACCTACGCGAATATAATCAATAAATACTACGGCGTGGACAAGGGTATTACCGTCATAAACCCGGTCTGCTACGCCGAGTGGGCCTACATTCCCCACTTCTACTACAATTTCTACGTCTATACCTATGCCACCTCCATCACCGCTTCAACGGCCATCGCCAACATGATAGAAGAAGGTAAGCCTGGAGAGGTTCAAAAGTATCGAAAATTCCTGACGCTCGGCGATTCGATGCCTCCCGTGGACGAACTCAAGGTCGCGGGCGTGGACATGACCACCAGCCAGCCTTTCAAGGAAACCATGAAGTCCATGAACAAGGCGATGGATCAGATGGTTGTGATTCTGAACAGGATGGACGCGGAGAAGAAGTAGCTTTGCAGGGCCGCCTCAAATCCGTTCCGGCCGGAGGCGGCGCAACGCGCCAAGAGTTCCGGACAGGCCGCAGCCCCGGGCCGTGGCGCGGTAGCCCTCTGGGCGCAAGCGATTGGGGGCCTCTGTTTCATTCCGGCTCGTCAATGATGTCCCTGTATCGTGCGCCTCGCGTCCGACCCCCAAGCCTTTTGCGCGCGGCCCACGTGAGGCCATCAACAGCCTGCCGGGAGAGCAAAGACTCGGCGTGGAGGCGTAGTATTTCAATACGTCGCACAAGGAAGCCCACGGATTGACCTGTCTGCGTCGCCGATGCGACAGGTACGGCTGGATAAGGCTCATCTGCGTTGTTGCCTTCACCGATTTGATGCTCAACGTAACACTATATGTCACGCGCCATTTTTATTCTGAGCCACAGGGTGCAGACGGCTATGGAGAAAAAGAGCGCGTCCCTGGCTATGGGAATCAGGATGATTTCCCCGGCGTCGCTGTGGCCGAAGCAGCCGCAGTTGATATCCAACCCCCGGAAGAAGGCCTGGCTCATGGCCCCCAGGAAGACGAGAAGCATGAGGTTCACCAGGATAACGGCGCCGTCGGCCGCGAAACCCGATATGAGGGCCAGGGCGCAAACGGCCTCAATCCATGGGAGCGTGATGGCCAGAATGTTGACGGCTGCGTTTGGAACAAGGGCGTAGTGGCTTATGTCGGAGGCGAATCCGGAGGGATCGAGAATCTTCGACAGCGCGGCGTAGAGAAAGACGGCCGCCAGCACCCACCTTCCAAGCCTCTCAATCCAGGAAGTCAAACGGTAGCGCATATCACTTCGTTCCACCCTTTTCGATGGGCAACTTCGCCTCCATCCATCCCGGCAGCCCGCCGGAGAAGACCACGACGCGATTGTCCCTGAACCCCTTCTTCAGGAGCTTTAAGGCCAGGGCTTCGGAGGTGCCGCAGGAACCTCCCGAGCAGTAAACGATGATTAAGTGAGCTTCGCGAAGGCGCGAAACCACCTTCGGGTAGAAAGCATTAAAGTCGTCGTCGGGGAGGTTTATGGCGCCCGGAATGTGGCCGAGTCCAAACTCCTCCGAAGACCTCGCGTCAACCATGAGAGTGCCCGGATTCTTCAGGAAGTATCGTACTTCGTCGAGGTTTACGACCCTCACGCCCCGTTGGGCCAGCCTGGCTTGGGTGCCGCCCTTCAGTGGGATGCCCTTGGGCGAAATCGCGTTGTAACCAATGCCTATCACTGCTCCAAGGAAGACCAGGGCCAACATCTGAAATAATCCTCTTCGAATCATGGCGTTCCCCTTTCCAAGGGATTAAGGATATAACGGATTGGTGGAATGTGGCAAGGGTAAGGTAAGGGTGATGAAGGGAGCAACCGGAACAGCCTCCGGGATATGCCTTGTGCCGCACCCGGCGCACCAGATGGGGTTGGTGTTTGGGCGGCGTCGGCCGGCGTTTGCGCAGAAACCCGGCGTAACCACGTAGCGGCCGCTCGCCGAGCGGCCGGATTTTCCGCCGTTCCCGCACCCGCAAACGTTTTCTATGCGTAGCGGCCGCTCGCTGAGCGGCCGAAACCCCGGCCTGTCATCGACGGGCCGCTACGATTCGGGAATGTCCTTACCTGTCCGACGGGCCGCTGTGATTGGGGAATGTTCTTCGTGCCGCCGATTCAGGCAGACCGCGCCCTCGCGGCGGCCAAGGGCCTTCATAACGAATATCGCACGACAACGGGCGACCCATGGGTCGCCCCTACCGCCGCGTCCGTGCAGCCGGGGTCAAGCTACCCCCAATCCTAAGCCCCACTGGCGATACAGCAAGATCCACCAGATAGATAACGCACCCTTTTTGTATATTAAATGATACCACCCCAATGTGGTGCCTGCCTGCTGCAGGCAGGCCACGTCTGCTTTCTATCTTCGTATCATACTGATTCTTAAGGACTTACTAAAATGAACTGTTCAAGATGAGTCTCAATCCCTTTCAGGCCCGTCGAACAGGTCTCCGCAGGACTTGCAAAAGCTTTCCGGCGCACCGGTATCGAAGAGCCATAGGTGGCTTTCCAATTCAACGAATATGTGACCCCTTCTAACGATTAGTGAATATGTGTACATCTCCTGTCCTTCAGCCGAACGTTTGCGATCAGCGGCGCGTTTAGCGTCCGCTGAATCCGCTTGTTAGGTTTCACTGAATCCTGCCTCCGCTTACATGTTGCTGAAAGCCTTCACGTGCCTCGCCGATGAATACCAAAAGCTGCTCTTCTGGAACACGAACTACAAAAATTTTGTTCCGCTCTGCTTCAACGCTCAGAAGATCAGCTACTTGATTGGTTGGGATAAACAGTTTCTTTGGAAATTGCTGTTTGTGAGACTGCCCACCTTTCAGCAAACGTTTGGACTCAAGTTGTGACGGCTCTGATGAATCAATACGAACGAATTCTGTGCTAAGAATCATGCAGCTTGCTGCGTCCATTAGTGCGAGAACATTAAAGTCGCCATCTACTTCGGTTATAACCG
>CAZIBS010000023.1:0-26266 GCA_964537405.1 uncultured Thermoanaerobaculia bacterium
CTTCGTAAAACTCTCAGCGGGTTTCTCGTGGTGCGATCGCTGGATAGTGGACGGTGCGGTGAATGTTGTTGCTTATGCCAACGAGGTTCTTGGGATGTTGCTGCGCTTTTTTCAGACCGGTTACGTCAGGAACTACGCGCTCTACATGTTGCTGGCCGTCCTCGTACTCTTATTTTTCTTCACCTGATGGGGGAGTTTGATGGGTGATCTTTTGTTAGGCGTGCTACCGATTGCGGGAATGGGTCTCGCCGCGTGCCTGCTTTTTCTGCTCGCGGCGGTTTTGAGAAAGGGCAGGGTTATGGGTTGGCTGGGAGCGTCGGCCATCCTTCTGCTTGGAGGTGTCCCCGTACTCCTGCTCTGGAGCGAAGGCGGAAAGGTTGTTGTCGGCGCCATGGTCTCCTGCGACAAGTTGGCGCTCTTCTTCGACGGTCTCTTCGTCCTGGCGACCGTTCTCGTGGCCCTTCTTTCAATGGATTATTTCGAGAGAAAGGGGAGCCACAGATCTGAACTCTACCCCTTGCTGGCGCTATCCGCGGTGGGAATGATGGCCCTGGCCTCGGCCACGAATCTCGTAACCTTTTACCTTGGCCTGGAGACGATGTCGATATCTTTTTACGTGCTTTCGGGGTTTTTGAGGGAGCACAACCATTCGATCGAGGCTTCGCTTAAGTACTTCCTGCTCGGCACCTTCTCTTCGGCCTTCCTGCTCTTCGGAATGGCGCTCCTCTACGGCTCCACGGGTTCACTCGACTTCGGAGGTATGGCGGCGAGCCTCGGGGCCGGCGCCTTCAACCTCGGTAAGCCGCTGCTGCTGGCCGGCTTCGTCCTCTTTCTCGTCGGCCTTTTTTTCAAGCTATCGCTGGTTCCCTTTCACTTCTGGGCGCCGGACGTCTACCAGGGCGCGCCTACGCCGGTAACCGCCCTGATGGCGGTCGGCGGCAAGACCGCCGCGGCGGCGGGCGCCATAAGGATCTTTCTTTCGGCCTTCAACGTGAACCAAATGCTCTCTTCGAAGTGGTTTCTCCTCTTCGGCATGATCGGCATCTTGACCATATTTGTGGGAAGCATGATCGCAATCACCCAACGACGCATGAAACGGTTGCTGGCTTACTCTTCCATCGTTCACGCCGGCTTTATCGCCCTGGGTCTGGCCGCCCTGGCGGTACCGGCCGTTAGAGAGCAGGCGCTCAAAGCGATTCTCTTCTACCTGGCCGCCTATCTTTTAATGAACGTAGGCGCCTTTGCCGTAACCGGATTGGTGGAGCAAGCCGGGAACAACGATGAAGAACTCGCCGCTTACGCGGGATTGGGCACGGTTTCGCCTTATCTTGGCGGCCTGATGGCGCTCTTCATGCTCAGCTTGGCGGGAATACCACTAACGGTTGGTTTTCTCGGCAAGTTCTATCTCTTCAAAGCGTTGGTCTTCGGGCATTTCTACTGGTACGCCGTCCTGGGGCTTCTCGGCGCGGTCATTGCCACCTTCTACTACCTGAAGGTGCTGGTGATGCTCTACTTTCCGGCCAAAGGGGTTGATCCGGCGCCCGCGCCCAGGTTGGCGGGGCTCTCCATAGTTGTACTCACCATTCTTGGCGTCGCTACGCTCTGCTTCGGTATCTATCCTCAACTCATCAACTCTATCGTTTCCGGTTGTTCCATAGGCTGAACGGCCGCCATAGGCGCGACAAAGAAAGGCCGGGCTGTAGAAAAGCGGATCTTTCGATTTCAGCGAAGCGCCTTTGGCGAAACCGGAAGCGTTCCGGTAATCATCTCCCTTGCCAGGGGACCGGCGTCGTAGAGCTTGTCCAGGGCCTGGATGATTGCGGTAACGTCTACGGCCACGCAGCGGGCCTGAACTTCTGAATAGACGAAGGTGTTGGAATTGCTCTGGGGGTTGCCGTCAAAGACCAGCCCCACTAATTCTCCCTTCCCGTCAACTACAGGACTGCCGGAATTGCCCCCGGTGATGTCGGCCGTGCAGACGAAGTCGAGGGGCACGGAAAGGTCGAGGTCGTCCTTGCGCTGAAGCTCCCTCTTGCTGAGTTGAAAGTTTCCCTTGTTGTCAAAGGAGTAGGCCCGGTTGTAGAGGCCGTAGAAGGTCGTCTTGCAGGGGACCTCGGAGGTGTCGAAGGGGTAACCCTTCACGACGCCGAAGGAAAGCCTCAAGGTATCCGTGGCGTCCGGATAGATATCATTTCCATAGACGGCGAACCGTGCCTTGGCTATCTTTGTCAAAGCCTGCTCCCTGACGGCTGTAATGTTTTTCCTGCGAGCTTTTAACACCCTTCTCAGCGTGGGGTCGGCCGCGCGTACGAACCGTAGAAGAGAATCCTGGGAAACGGCTGCGAGCGCTCCTCTGTTTGCCAGGAGCTTTTTCCTGAAAGCCGCGTTGTTCAGCCTCGTGGCGTCCATTACTTCCTTGGCTCTGGCTTCCGGCGTTTTGCCGGCCAGAAGGGTGCGGACATAGGGATCGTCTGCGCCCAGGTGCTTTTTCAAAAGGGCGAGGTCGTGGGCCAACCACACCGTTTCGAGTTCCTTGTAGTAGGGCCTTGGAGCTTCCAGGCGCCTCAGCAGGTTGGGGATTTGCGCCTCGTGGTATCCTTCAAGGCGTTGTGCATCAGGCTTCTTGACCTCTTCAGCGTACCTGGCGATGGAGAGCGCGGTTCCCGCAAGACCCCAACTGTACCCGGGCAGCATGCTCTCGTAGTTGAGTTCCCCGGCGTGGGAACGGTTCCAAGCCAATGAACGATCAATCTCCTTCCACGCTTGTGCATAGTGGCGTAAAGATGGTCGCGCGGCAATGGATGAGTGCAATTTCTCTTCGCGCGCCTTCTTCTCCTTTATCAGGGCGGGATTCAAAAGGCCGTTATATTCGCCGGTGAGGGCTTTGATGGAGTTGTTGACGTAAAAGAGAATGGATTGGGATTCCCTTGTTTCTGCCGGACCGCGGGCGGCGTAGCGTTGCAACATGTCGCGGACATCTTTCAGCCGCCCAATGAGATATGGAAGGGTTGCATCTCTTGCGTATTTCAATTGTCCAAGGGTTTCGATTCTGTCGGTGCTCGCGGGATTGCCGGAGACGAAAATCGGCATGTTGTCGTGGATTCCGGCTCTATTGGTACGAAGAAAGTCGGGGGTGTGCGCGGGCCTGTTGTGTTCGTAGACGCGCAGAAAGCTGAAGTCGAGGTCGTAGCGAGGGTAGCAGAAATTGTCCGTGTCTCCGCCGAAGTATGCCGCCCTCTGCTCCGGTGCCATTACGATACGAACGTCGGTATACTGCTTGTACCGGTAGAGAACGTACCTGGCTCCGCCGTAGAGGGCCACCACTTCGCCGGTCAGCCCGGTTTTCTTCCTGCAAACATTTTCGATCTTCGCGATAACGGCGTCCCTGGCCTTCCGGGCCTTGGCGGGAGTTAACCGCGCCGACACCGAAGCAGTAACTTCCTTCGTGACGTTTTGCATTGAGATTAAAACCTGGATGACGGCGCCCGGCACCTTTAGTTCCCGGGCGGGATTTTTTGCGTAAAAGCCGGTTTTGACGTAGTTGTGTTTGGCGGTTGATAACTCTTGAAGATACATCCTTGCGACGTGGTGGTTGGTCAGTATAAGACCGTTCGGGGAAACGAAGGAGCCGCTTGCCCCGCCGATTCTCACGCAGGAGAGACGAAGGTGGTCCAGCCATGCCGAGCCCGGCTTGAAGCCGTACCTCTCCTGGATAAGTTTAACGGGGGGGTGGTTGAAGGTCCACATACCCTCGTCGGCGTGGAAGGATGGGACAACCAAGGTAAGGAGTCCGGATATGAAGGCCAGGAGTAAGAATAGAGTTCCCCTGGAAACAGCGTGTCGGTATTTCATCGCAACTCCTTTGGTAGTAGCTCGTGGACACCTGGAGTCCACTAAACGCTTTCAGTTTAGTCCAAAACTTCGGTGATGAGAAGAGCGTGGGGGTGTCCCAATTCCGCGATGCTCCGCAAGGCGAGAAGGGGGGCAGGTCTTGTTTCTTGCAGGTGTAAAAATGGGGCCACCTCTCCCAATCCAGTGGCGTTTGGGTTTTGTTTCGCAGGAACGACGCCGGCCTTTGACGAGCAAAGGTCGCTACGACGCGGCGATGGTAGAAATTGCATGGTTCCCGGCGTTGTGCCGGAACGACGGACGGAAAGGCACGGCGACCCTCCCCTACGCGCAAAAATGGTTGGGTCGGCCGTAACGAGGAGGATCCGGCCGCTCAACGAGTGGCCGTTAGTGTTCTGTCCGGGCGAGAATATCATGTAAATCGGCCTCCGAGAGAATCTTGATTCCCAGCGCCCTTGCTTTGGCCAGCTTCAAACCGGCGCCGGGGCCCGCCACCACGTAGTCGGTACGATTGCTGACGGAGGACGTTACCTGCGCTCCGAGAGCTTCAAGAGCCGACCTGGCCCGTGCCCTTGTCATTTTCTCAAGGTTCCCGGTCAGCACGAAGGTCCTTCCCTTCAGCGATAGGTTTTCATCTTTCGGGACGGCCTCCGCCGTCATCTTCAGGCCATAACCTTTGAAGCGCGCTATCATCTCCCGGTTACTCTCAATTTCGAAGAAGGCCTTCACCTCCTCGGCCACTTTCGGTCCCACCCCTTCTATCGACCGGAGCGCCTCGGGATCGGCCGCCATCACTTCATCAATCGATGGATACGCCGAGGCTATGGCCTTGGCCGTCTCTTCGCCTACGTGCCTTATTCCAATTGCAAAAAGGACGCACCTGTAGGGTTTTTGTTTGCTGCCGTCGATACCGGCAAGAAGGTTGTCCGCCGATTTTTTTCCCATTCCCGGAAGCTTCGCCAGCTCTTTCCCGGTCAGTTCATAGAGGTCTGCCAAAGAAGCCACCATCCCTCTGCCGACGAGTTCATTTACGATAACCTTCCCCAGGCCACGCACGTCCATGGCCGCCCTGGAACAAAAATGGCGAATGCCCTCACGGAGCTGCGCCTTGCAGGAACGGTTGGCGCAACGGACGATAGCCTCCCCCTCCGGTTTGTGAACCGGCCCCCCGCACTCGGGGCAGTATAAGGGGAAATCAAAAGGCGCCGTTCCTTTTGGCCGCATTTCTGGCTTTACGGCCACAACGTATGGAATGACCCCGCCCGCTCGCTCGACCACGACGGTATCCCCCACCCTGATGTCCTTCCTCTCCAGTTCATCGGCGTTGTGCAGGGAAACGCGTGAGACCGTGGCGCCCTCAATGACAACCGGCTTCAGTCGCGCAACCGGGGTTAAAGCTCCCGTACGCCCAACCTGTACTACGATCTCCTCGACCGTGGTTTCCACCCGCTCGGCCGGAAACTTGAAGGCCACGGCCCACCTTGGCGCCTTGGCCGTAGCTCCGGAAAGGCGCTGCAGGCGGATTTCGTTCAGCTTTACAACCACGCCGTCGGCCTCGTACCCAAGTTCGCGCCGACCTTGAGTCCAGCGCGCGCAGTAGTCGTGAACCTCCGCCATTCCTGAGCACAGGCGTGCGTTACCATCTACCGGGAAGCCCCACCCGCCAAGCGCCCTGAGAACGCCCCACTGGGTGTCCGGCAAGTATCCGTCCGTCTCCAGCACCTGGTATACGAAACAGGACAGTGGTCTCAGGGCCGTAACCATTGCATCGGTCTGCCTCAGGCTGCCGGCCGCGGCGTTTCTGGGATTGGCGAAGAGGGGCTTGCCATCTTCCTCCCTCACGGCGTTCATTTCGGCAAAAGCTTGAATTGGAAGGTAAACCTCGCCCCTGACAACGAGGCGCCCAGGTGCTCCCTTCAACCTCTTTGGAATATCCCTGACGGTTAAAAGGTTGGCCGTAACGTCTTCACCGACGCGGCCGTCGCCCCTCGTCGCCCCTCTTTCGAAGCGCCCATTTCCGTAATGAAGGGCGACGGAGAGACCGTCCAGCTTCAGCTCGCAAACGTAGGAGAGCGTCTCGTTTTTTAACTGCTTTTTCAACCGCGATTCCCATTCTTCGAGGTCGGCCTCGTTGTAGGTGTTTTCCAGGCTGAGGAGGGGAACCGGGTGCGCAAGTGGGGAGAAAGCTTCCGAAGTCCGTCCCCCCACGGTAACCGTGGGGCTGTCTTTCGAAGCCAGTTGGGGAAAACGCGCCTCCAGCTCCGCAAGTTCCTCTTCGAACAGGTCGTACTCGCGGTCGCTTATCTCCGGAGCGTCTTCCTCGTAGTAAAGCCTGCGGTGACGTTCCAGTGAACGCCTGAGCGCCTCTATTCTTTCGGCCGCCCGCGTGCTATTCACCCGAACGCCCCGCAACCGGAATAGAAACCCTGAAGAGGGCGCCGGGGCTATCCTTGTCCAACAGCTCGAGGATTCCTCCCACTTCATGAACGAGTTTGCGAGCAATCGGAAGACCCAATCCGGTTCCACCCTGCCTGGTAGTCATGAAGACGTCGAAGACGTGTCCCCGTTCTTCCTCGGGGATTCCCTTCCCTTCGTCGGAAACGTCTATATGCACGGTCGCGTCTTTAACGGAACCCTTCAATGTAACCTTACCCGGGTCTTCCGAGGCCTGTATCGCATTGAGCAGAAGATTGAGCAACGCGGACCTGAGGAGGTCTTCGTCGGTTTCGACCATGGCTTTCTCGTCGTCAACTACGACTTCAAGAAGCACGTGTTTCCTCTTAGCCTCTTCCTTTACCAGCAGGACAAGACTTTCCAACAATCCTGAGAGAGGACACGCTTCGAGTTTCGGCTTCAATGGTCTCGAAAACATCAGGAAATCGTTGACGAGCCTCTCAAGGCGCTTTATCTCTCTTCGTACCGGCACGAGCCACGACCTGAACTCTCCATCGTCCTTTCCGCCGGTGACAATCTCCTCCTCCAGCAATTGGAGGTTCATCTGTATGGAGTTGATGGGATTCTTTATTTCGTGGGCCAACCCCGAACTGAGAAGCCCCAATTCCGACAGCCTCAGCCTTGTTTGCGCTTCGATCTCTATACGCCTGCTGGCCCTGAGAACCCTCAGTATATACAGGTACGCCAATACGAGCATGACCAGGATTATCATGAAGGTTTCCACCAGCTTCTTCACCAAGGCGCTTTGCAAATCCTCGGCTTGGCGGGCCAACACCCCCTGGCTCATGGAGAGGATGGCCTTCCCCATCTTACCGGGTTTTAATGAAACGGTTACTTCGATGGGAATCTTTGTTCCCGTCTCTATCTTCTGCTGGCCCGGGCGAAGGTTTGACGGCCCTTTTCCGCCAACCAGCTCTCCCCCTCGAAGTCGGTTGTTCTTGTAAACCAGCACGCCTTTGTCATTGTAGAGTTTCACCGAGTCGAATATTTTCTTTTCGGTTAGCATGGTATTAAGCCGCGTTATAACGACGGTTTGTTGTTTATAGCCCTTTAAGGTTTTTGGAGTCGTGATTTTCCGGACGATCTGCTCCAGTTCCTTTGAGGAGTTAGCCAATATTTTGAAGGTCTCCTTGTTCCCAAGATCCTTAACGATAAAAACGGCGCCCAGTATGGTAACGACGAGAAACATGATTGTAAAGAGGGCGGTAGCCCATAGCACCTCCCGTTTAAGGGCGGATTTTTTACTCTCCAGTGAATGGTCGCCGCGCGGCCTGTCCTTGTCGGAGGCCATCTACCGTAAGCCCCCATACCATGAAATTGACAACCACCAATTCCATTGACTACCCACCGAATTCCTCCTATGGGACTTCCAGCTCACGGCAACAACCGGAGCCTACTACGCCCTCGCCTTTGAGCAGGCGTCAGGACACTTTCAATTACAGCATACATCCTTCGGTGCCCGGGTTGAAGCCTCCCGAGCGTTTTCTCATGCGAAGGGCAAGGGCAGGAAGGTCACTACAAAGATAAAAATCGAAAAGAGAGCAAGAGCTTTCTGGCGTGAAGAGAGATGTCGTGAGTCATCCATGCACGGCGGATGGTCCAGCCCAATGACGAAGAAAACCAGTAGCGCCCAGAGTAGCCACTGTGGATGGAAGAAAGCGAAAACGAGGAAAAGAATACCAACGCTGAAGCTGATTTTTTTGTGGAGTTTTCCGGTCAGTGCATAGAGCACGTGCCCGCCATCCAACTGGCCCAGGGGCATAAGGTTGAGCCCCTGTACGAAGAATCCGACCCACGCGGCAAGCAGCACCGGATTATCAAAAAAGGTCAACGTAAAGGACCAGCGGCCCGTAAAGACGCCCTGCATCCACCAGTAGGCCAGTGGGAGGTGAACGTTGAAGCCAAGATCCGTTGGCATTCTAATGCCTGTCAACCCCAGAGCAAACCCGAGGAGCGCGACGAGAACGGATGCTCCGAAGCCCCACAAAGGCCCCGTGGCTCCGACGTCTATGAGGCTGCCCCTTGAAAGCAGCGGACTCTTCAACCTGATAAAAGCCCCGAAGGTGCCGAGGGAAAGGAAGGGGGGACCGGGCAGAAAATAGGGCCACGTGACCCTTACGCCGTGGCGCCTTGCGGTAAGAAAGTGGCCCATCTCGTGAACGCCCAGAATCAACAGAAGGGGAAGAGCGAATGGAAGGCCCAAAAAGATTAGATAGGGCTTTTCTACCAACTCCCTGAAGTATGCAAATAGCCCCTGGTCGAAGAACCTGGGCAGGAAAGTCGTGCCGGCGATTAGGGTTGTGAATATCGTGATGCCAAAAAGGATTACGTGACGAAGGCGTAAAGGTTCGGCGGAATCGATGGTCAGGCGGTATTCCACTGTCAATGGCCGATCAATCCAAAAGGTGGCTGGAGGGTTTGAACTTTACGGTTTTACCCTCGGGGATGATGACCGTTTCCCCGGTCTTCGGGTTCCTTCCAACTCCGCGCTTTCTATCTCGCACGGTAAAGACGCCGAAGCCGCGAAATTCAACCCTTTCGGAGTTCTCGAGGGCGTCCCTGATCCCATTCAGTACGGTGTTTACGGACTCCTGCGCCTTTTGCCGCGGCAGACCCGCAACCCTGGAAACGTTTGCAACGATGTCGGATTTTATCATGCTCTCTCCTCCAGCCTCTGGGGACTCTACCATGAAAGCCGGGTAACCGGTTCCGCATAGCCGACTATAAGGGTGCGTCGGCTCCCACCCGTTTCATCCCAACTTCCAATCAAGCCGGTGCGACCGGAAGCTATTTAGTTTCCGAACCGGAACCCCAACTTCTCTCCATCCGGTTTTCCGGATGGGCACTATTTAAAGGAACGTAGTGCCTCTTCCATGGATTCGTAACTCTCGAAGACGGACGCGAGCTGCGTGATGTCCAGTATGTCGTGGATCTTCTTGGTCGCGTTCACCAGTTTGAGCGTTGCGTTCTGGTGGCGGGCCGAAGTATAAGCCGCGACCAATTCACCCAAACCGGTTGAGTCCATAAATGAGACCTGCCCCAGATCAATCAGGATATTCTTCTTGCCCCGGTCAAGGAGCCCCTTGATGCGATCCCTCATGGTAACGTCTCCACTGCCCATCGTAATGGAACCTTTCAGTTCCAGAACGCTCGTCCCGTCCTTTTCGTAGATACTATCTTCCGTCATGGTTAATCCTCCTTATCAGATGATTGGCCGAGGGCGACCTTCATTACAACTCCGAAACGACCCGGTGCCTCGTGCACGAAGCTTACTTCATCGACGAACTGGTTCATTAGGAACACTCCCCTGCCTCTGGGCTTCAAGATGTTTTCCGGAGCCGTTGGATCTTCCAGGAGTTCTTCCGGAAATCCCTCGCCCTCGTCCCACACCTTAATGAGGAGTGTATCGCCTGCGACTTGAAATTCAACTTCGATCCACTTGGATAGATCATTAGCGTTCCCGTGAAGGACCGCGTTGTTGACCGCCTCCCGAAGAGAGAGCGCGATCCAGTCCCTGCGCTCCTCTGAAATACCAAGCTCGTCCGCCAGCCAGGAGATAACGTTATGGAAGAAACCCGTGTACTCAAGGTGCGAATGCAGGCGAATGGTGATCCGCACCTCTCTGCTTTCGTACTTCTTCACCCTTCACTCCGCTCGCTGTGATGGTGGTGAAAGGAGCACGATTCTTTGTTCTTACGCCCTTCGCTTGTACAAACGGCGGTCCGACTCTCTCCAACGTTCTTTCTAACAACTGTGTGAAAATCCGCCTTGCATACGGGCTGAACCCGGACTAAGCAAGTCGTCATGGTTACGCCCTCCGGTTCAGACTATAAAGTAGACTCGCCAATGGGTCAATTCATTTTGCCGACACTACTTTATTTTTTCCGGACTGCTTGGCATTGTAGAGCGCCCCGTCCAGGCGCCGCAGTATCGTAGGTATGTCCCTTTCACCTTCCAAGGAGTCGGAGTGCAGCACACCGATAGAACATCCTATGGAGAGTCCCCTGGCCTCTTCCTTGGGAAGAGCCCGGCTGGTGATGCGCTGACGGATCTTTTCCGCTTTTTCCAGCGCGGAATCATAGGGACACCCAAGCAGCAGGATGATGAACTCGTCCCCGCCGTAGCGGGCCGGCACGTCTTCCCGCCTTGTTTCCTGGCGCAGCAAGTCTCCTATACGTCTCAGGACGCTGTCTCCGAACTCGTGGCCCAAGTGGTCGTTCACCGCTTTGAATTCGTCCAGGTCTATCATAAGCAGACCAAAGGGCGCCATGTGGCGCGCCGCGAAGGAGAGTTCCTCCTCGAGGCGATAGAAGATGTAAGAACGGTTGTATAGGCCGGTCAGGGGATCCTGGATAGCTTGCAGGTGAAGGAAGCAATTTTCCAGTCCTACCACCAGGCTGTTGGCACAGAGTTCCAGCAAGTCCTGATGCTTCTCGAAACGAATCCCCTTCTTGTAGGCGTACAGCACTATTCCGCCGAATGGTTCTCCACCGTGGAGGAGGGGCAATCCGAAGACCGAATCCGGAATGGTGAAGGGCGCCGTCTCCAGCGGCTGCAGGTACTCGAAGAGCCTGGCGCCCAGTCGGCTGCTCGGTTCGGAAAGGGGAAGCTCATAGTAGGAAGACTGTCGTTCCTCGGAGAGGTAGGTCGAGCGGCTTTTTTCGCCCTCCACTTCTACGACGTATATGGTGGCCGAATAACGCTGGTAGAAAACGACGCCTATGCCGTCCGTGGGCAGCGAGTCCGACAGGGAACGCGCAAAGCCCTCTACCATCGGCATTACATCCAGGTTGGACGCCGCCGCCGTGGTGGCCTTGGTCGTGATTATCAAATCCTCAACCTTACTCTCCAGTTCCAAACGGGTCTTGGACCACTTCGAAAAAACGAAGCTCGCCGTCAGGATGAAGGCTCCAAGCATGAGGAAGGTAACAATACCGGAACTGTTCGCGACAACCGCCAGCAGGTATCCCAGGGTAAGAAGCACAAAGGTGTAAGTTACGTCGATAGTGCAAGATTCTTTCCAGAAAATTCTTGCGCTCCCGTGGCCGGCCAAATCTTCGGGCAGGAAGAATAGGCTGTTGCTCAGGAAGTAGACTATGAAGGCAACAAGCAGCGGAAGAGCCATGGTTCTCGAACCCAGTGACCGTAGAGCCCCGCCGGAACCGACGAAGGCAATCCAAGCCAATCCGAAGCGAAGAAGGCGGTTGCCGGACGTGCTGACCAGCCTTGTTGCGAGTTCCGCCTTCGACCTTTCATCCCTTCCCACCATCCTGTGTACGGAATCCACGCTGGAGGAGAGCACGGCGACGACAACCGCCGCAAAAGGAGAAACCAGGAAAAAGGCGGCAACGCAAAAAACTATATCGAAGGAGATGAAGTAGTTGCCGCTTCCGAAAGAGAACTTGTAGAAGTTGGCCAGGATCGAGGCGATAAAAACGCACAGGATAAGGACCCATGGGCCAATGAAACCAATGTCCACGAAAACGAATTTAGCGTTGCTCGAAATGGAGAAAGTGCCTGTGGGACCCGAGAAGTACAGGCCAACCCACAGAAGTACGCCCAAGACAAGTTGAGTTACCGAGAAGAATCTTTGCCACCTCTCACTCTTCCCCATTATCTTATCTTACACCAAATAACGGGTTTGGGCCAAGTTTATCCATTCCCCTGATTCCGCGATTGAAACGCCCGCGCCTTCAAAGAAAACCTGGAACCGCGAAGCATCCTGTCGCGGTTGGGAATCCTTCTCGACGCCCGCATCAAGACGCGAGAGGATCGGCTATTCCTCGACGAAGTTCAGGCGTGCCCCGGGGCCCTCATGGCGTTGCGCTACGTGGGAGGAATGCCGGAGTGCGTGAAGGCTTACGCTGAAACGGATAGCCTGCGGCAGAGCCTCAAAATCCAGGAAGAACTCATTCATACCTACCGTGACTCATCTTGAACAGTCCTTCCAACCGTCAATCCGTAGGAGGGGCTTACAGCCCCGAATGATCCAAACCGACCATCAACCCGCGGGGGGGGCTTACAGCCCCGAATCATCAAAAACCATCAACCCGCGGGAGGGGCTTACAGCCCCGAATCATCAAAAAACCGTCAATCCGCGGGAGGGGCTTACAGCCCCGAATGATCAAAAAACCATCAACCCGCGGGGGGGACGGGACGGCGCGGTCCGAACCTGAGGCGAAGAGCCTGTGAACCACGGTCAGGGATACGGCCCTTTCCAGCGAGAACCCGAACTTCCGTCCCTTCGACAGCTTTTCAATGAGAAGCGGAATCCCGTCTTCCTTCCACAGCTTCTCAAAGAGAAGGGCGGGACCGATTTTGAAGCTCTTCACGCTCGTTGTCTCGCCCCGATCGCGGGCGGTGAGGACCAGCGCATCCGCTTCGTCCCGCTGTACTACGCCTCGGTCCCCGGTTAGGTGGCGGATTCAGGGATCCTGGCCGGGAGATTCGTTTAACATTTATGGAATCAGCAGATTGTCTCCGAGTTGAAGTCTTCGGCCGGGGGATATCCGGTTTGCCCTGCAAATTTTGTCTACGCTGGTGCCGAACTTCCGAGCAAGTTTCCAAAGCGTATCTCCCCGCTTGACGTGGTGAATCCGCTGACCTCCGGTCGCCTTTTGCGCTTTTAAACGCCGGGTGGCCTTCTTTGGAATGCTATTCCTCAAAACGAGATGTTGGCCGGGTCGAAGAAAATCCGACGATAGGTTGTTGAGGGTCTTGAGACTCCGAACCGTAACGCCTGTCCTTCGGGATATGCCGGAGAGCGTGTCGCCGCGCCTGACCCTGTAAACCTTGCTTTCCCTCCTTGAGTACCGTGTGTTGTCGTAATAGAGGGCCGGATCGTTCGCGGAGTATCCGAGGGGTATGATGAGACGCTGGCGTGGGCGGATGATGTGGCCTCTTATGCGGTTGGCTACACGTATCGCGCCGACGCTTACCTTGTAACGACGTGCAATGGCACCGAGGGTTTCTCCGCTCCTGACGGTGTGGATTTCAACCGGTACGCGTTCGCTGGGAGGGATCGCCGCAAGAGCTATTTGAAAGGAATCGAGCCGTTCGGGCGGGATACGAAGCCGGTAGTCTCTTGGCGGTGTTAAAAAGCGCCTCAGAGAGGGATTCAGCGACAGCAGAGCTCGAACGCTGATCCCGGCGCATTTGGCGAGTACCCGTACGTCGGTTGCCTTGTGAATGACAACGGAGGCGTCGGGTGCGGGATCTTCGAAGACCGGGGGACTGAAGCCGTAGTCCTTGGGGTTTGAGGCTATCAATATCGCAGCCAGGATAGCCGGGACGTATTCACGGGTCTCTCTGCGGATGGTCCTGCTTCGGAGAAGTTTCCAGAAGTCCCCCTTGGGTGAACGGGCGAGAAAACGCTTGATCCTGCCTTCCCCGGTGTTGTAGGCGGCCAGAGCCAACAACCAGTCTCCACTGTCGTTATGAAGGTCCTTCAGGTACCGCGCGGCCGCGCGGCCTTCAATTATGGGGTCTCGTCGCTGGTCTTCCCAGAAGTCCACCTTCATACCGTACAACCTCGCGGTGCTTGAGATAAACTGCCACATTCCGACCGCTCCGGCGCGGGACCGCGCGGCGCCATGAAAACCGGATTCAACGATTGCCAGGTATACCAGGGCGGGTGGGACTCCCTCGTTCCTGAATATCTCCTTCATCCTGGGAACGTAGGGCGCTCCGTTGGCGAGGGCCCTGGCGAACCAATCCCTGAACTTTGTTTGGTAGAGGTGTACGTAGGTCAAGACGAAGCGATTTGTGGGGATGGCCAGCCCAGAGTTGGAAGAGAGCGAGGCTTTCTTCACCTCTTCGTAGGTTTTCTTTAGCTTCGCCGGAGAAATAAAGGTAGTCATGTTCAGCAGCTTTTCCTTGGGCGATTCAAGTGAGCCATCGGGAGTGTCGGGCAGTGCGTTTGCATCAAGGTCAAGTTGCAGGCAAAGGTCGCACATCCTCGTTATCGCTCCCTGGAGTTTCGGAGCTTTCCCGGCCGCGGCGGGAAGAGCGAGGAAGGCGTGGAGGGTGCCATTCATCTCACGAACAAGCGAGGCCGCTTCATTGTTGGAGAGGTCCGGGTTCTCTGCGCGCCGGTTCAGTGCCAGAACCTTGGCGGCAAAAGGTTGCGAACCGGATGAGGGCGTCTGGGCAACACGGGAAACGGTGGCTTTTGCTACGGCCGGGGGCTGGGGCGGTTTCATGGGGGCGCAGGCGGAGATGAGCAGCAGCAAGACGCCTGGGAGAAGCGGTTTCCAAAGAGCTTTACGCCCGGTCATAGCGGAATATTGCCGTGTTTCTTGGGAGGTGAATACTCGCGCTTGTTTCCGAGGGTCTCAAGGGCATCGGCGATCTTTTCCCTGGTCTCGGAGGGGCGTATGACGGCGTCTATGAAGCCCTTCTTGGCGGCGATGTAAGGGTTGGCGAGTTTCCTGCGGTAGGATTCCACCATCTCGGCCTTGAAGGCTTCGGGCTCTTTCGCTTCAGCAATCTCCCGCCTGTAGAGGATCCCCACGGCGCCATCGGATCCCATAACGGCTATTTCGGCGGTTGGGAAGGCGAAGTTGAAATCGGTTCTCAGGTGTTTGCTGGCCATAACGCAGTAGGCGCCTCCGTAAGCCTTCCTGGTAATAACGGTGACCTTCGGGACGGTGGCTTCCGCGAAGGCGTACAGCAGCTTGGCGCCGTGGATAATGATGCCGCCGTGTTCCTGGTCCTTGCCGGGAAGAAACCCGGGTACGTCTTCAAAGGTGACGAGGGGTATGTTGAAGCAGTCGCAGAAGCGGACGAAGCGTGCCCCCTTGATTGATGCTTTTATATCCAACACCCCCGCCAGGTGAGCGGGTTGGTTGGCTGTGATTCCAACCGCCCGGCCTCCGAAGCGGGCGAAGCCGACGACGATGTTTGGGGCGAACCGGCTGTGAACCTCCAGAAAAGCGCCATCGTCCACGACGCCGTGGATCAAGTCCTTGATGTCGTAGGGGAGGTTCGGGTTGTCCGGAACCAGGTTGTCGAGGGATGGTTCGCGCCTCTCCGGAGGATCGTCGGTCCCCCGGAAGGGCGGGTCTTCCCTGTTGTTGGAAGGAAGGTAGGAAAGAAGCGCCCTCGCCGTGGCAAGCGATTGGGCGTCGTTATCGGCCGTAAAGTGCGCAACACCGGAGATTGATGCGTGTGTGGCGGCTCCTCCAAGCTCTTCCTTGGAGATGTTTTCGTGCAGTACGGTTTTGATGACGTCGGGTCCGGTGATGAACATGTAGGAGGTCTCTTCGGTCATAATCGTAAAGTCGGTAATGGCTGGTGAATACACGGCGCCTCCGGCGCAGGGCCCCATAATCAGTGACAATTGCGGTACGACTCCGGAGGCCAGCGTATTGCGGAGAAAGATATCGGCGTAACCGCCGAGGGAAGCCACTCCCTCCTGAATCCTGGCACCGCCGGAATCGTTTATGCCTATAATAGGCGCGCCGACCTTCATGGCCGTGTCCATTATTTTGCATATCTTCTTTGCGTTGGATTCTGAAAGAGAACCACCGAAAACCGTGAAGTCATTGGCGAAGAGAAAGATGGAACGTCCATCGACCAGGGCGTGGCCCGTTACGACGCCGTCACCGGGAATGTGCTTGTCCTCCATGCCGAAGTCGGTGCAGTCGTGTTCGACCAGGGCGTCGATTTCTTTAAAGGAGCCGGGATCAACAAAGAGTTCGATGCGTTCGCGGGCGCCCAGTTTACCGGCGGCGTGCTGTGCGGCCAGCCTCTCCGGTCCGCCGCCCATGCGTCCCGCTTCGAGAAGGGCTTCGAGTTCTTTCATTGAAGGGTCTCTCACGGTTGTTCCGGAGGAGGTTTGAACCGCAGAGCGGCGACGTAATCATTGTAGCTCGGATCAATAGACTTGTTCTTGTATCGCATTACAAACCTTTGCAGTGTGCGGGCGTCAATATTGTTTGGATCAAATTGCAAGAGGTCGTTAAGGTTTTTAAGGGCGCCAACCACGTTGTCCCGTCTCAGGTCCGAAACCGTCCAGTTGTAGTAGCCGTTTTTAATGAGTGTGACGACGTCCTTCCGCTTGCCGAGTTTTTTTGCCAGTGCGTCGTCGGGATAGATGAGGCGCCAGGCGATCCTCAAAGAGTCGGCATAGTCTCGGCCGTGGAAGGAACTTAGCGAGTAGTTGAAGTCCTTCATAAACTTCGCGCTTCGTTGTTGTTCCAGTTGTTGTGTGTCAAGGGCGGCCTGGGCGGTGCGCAAACCTTCGAGAACCCGCGGGTTGGCCGTGCCGGTTTTGTCCAGCGCGATCTGGTACAGGTGGACCGCGCCGGAGAAATTTCCCTTAGTATACGCAGAACCGGCCGCGGCAATGAGTTTGTCTAACGGCCATTGTGTGGGTGGCAACTGTGCGGGCTGGATTGGAACCGCCGAATTCGCCTTAGCGCCGGGAGGGGGCGTCTTCGGTTTGGGGTGCTCAATGGGTGCTTGTTTTACCGGAGCCCGGTTGGGAACCGGTGTGTTTGCGCGACCAAGGAAAAAGCGCGTACCGAAGAAAATGCCCAGAGCAACGGCGAGCAATCCGACTATGGTAACCACAATGACGGTGACGCTTACATTGGGACCACGGCTCCCGTGAGACTTTTTTGGAACAGGTTTTGCCTTTACCCGCTCCGGGGCCTCATGGTCAATTGCCGGCGCTTCGGGCACCTCGGCCGGTCGTGAAGGCTCCGGGAGGGGTTCATCCCAATTAAAAGATGTAGCCGGAGTCCCTCCGGTATCGGACGGTTTCTCCTTTTCCGAAACCTTTGGCGGTTGGTCGGTAACGGCGAAATCCTCAGCGGCGCCGGTTTCCAAAACGAAATCGCCGTCGGCGGGAAGTTCTCCGCTTTGTTTCTCCGATGGAAGACTTTCTGCAAAGGATGACGATTGAGGAGAAGCGTTGTTTTCCAGCACAAACCCGGTAGAAGATGGCGCTTCTGCATCGTTGGCTGGAACATTCTCTTCAGCAACGAAGTTAGTGGGTTCGATGGGCTGGTGGGGCGCGGTGTCCTGGTCTTCGAAAGTGAAAGCATCGGGTTCCAGCGGTGCATTCGGCTTCAAGGTCGCCCGGGAACCGGATAAGGAGGCTTTCTCCCGCCCGTTTTCAGGACTCGGTGCTTCTTCCAGAAACTCAAACTCGTCCGAAGTGCCGGAAGGAGTTTCGTGCGAATGGGAGACTTGCGGTTTCGGTTCTTTTTGGCGAATGAGATCCAGGTAATACTCGGCTTCACGGTGTCCGGGGAAGACGGTAAGTATCTTTTCGAGGGTGTCACGGGCTTTTTCCATATGCCCGGCGTTGTAAGCTTCGATTCCTTCGGCGAGTTGGGGATCAATCTCGAGTTGCCTGGCGTTTATTCTATCTCTCGCCTTGTCGATAAACTCCTGGGCGTCGGCATTGTCTTCGTCCAGGATAAAAACTTTCGTCCATACCGAAATCGCGTCCTGGTATCGTCCTTCATCGAAGTGGGCTTGGCCTTCATCAAGGTACTCCCGGACCCGTTTTTGTTCTTCCTGCGAGAGGTCGCCGGCGTAGCTGAGAACCGTTTTTTCCGCGGGCATTTCCTCGGGGGAGAGGTCGATTGGTTTCAGTGTTTCGAGCTCCGGGCTTTCTTCTTCTTGGACTCCGGCAGTCTTCTTTTCGAGGGAGGGAGGTTGAAAGCCATGAAGGGGTTGGGCGGTTTCAACGACGGGTGCTTCGAAGGCCGCTTCATCCGGTTCGAGGTCGGCAAAAGATTCTTCGGGCGTGGGTGGCGCAAGGGGGAGTTCGGCTGGCCGGCGGCCGCTCAGTGAGAGGGCTTCTTCGTTCGCGGGGTCGATCTTCAGAACCTCCATAGCCATTTTTTTAGAGCCTTCCGCGTTTCCCTGGCTGGCGTACGTCCTGGACTTCTGCAGAATCGCCTTGATCTGTAGGTCGAGCATCATTCGTTCCTGGAGGCTGGTCAGAAAAGAATGCACCTCTTCGTTTTCCGGAGCCGCCTTTAGAATGGACTTGGCGATCTTCAGCGCATCACTTAACTTGCCGTCGGCGGCAAGTTGCCTGGCTTTCGCGAGATTGTTGTCGGCCATCTGAAACCTCCACGCCAAGTAATTTTACACTTTCAAAGGTTAAAGGACAAGCAAGGCTGTGCGCTTGTCCTTTAACCATGCTACAGCTTATTCAGTCTTACCTCTCTCCTGGCTGTATGTCGAGTCAATACCGCTTTGACACTCCATTGGACGTATGCTATAAACGAATTGCCCCGGATCTCGTGATTCGGGCCTTTGGTCGGGACGTGGCGCAGCCTGGTAGCGCACTTGCTTGGGGTGCAAGGGGTCGCTGGTTCAAATCCAGTCGTCCCGACCAACCTACGACCATTGAAAACGCGCCCCGGGACGCGGTGTTCAGGTTCTAATTCAAAGGGATAAAGGGTCGTTTATGGACTACCACCTTCTCTTCCGAAAACTGGAACGGCAACTAAGCAGCATAGAGAGCCAGCCGGACCTGAAACAAACCATCGGTCTGCTTATAAACAGCATCCTCGACGATTACGCGGAGGAGTTCGGTTTTATAGACGCCCGTCTCTACGTGCTTGATGAAGACGAGAAGGTCTACCGCCTGGAAGCCAAGTTCGGGGCGTCCATGTCCGCTCCCATAGGCTTTACCATCATGAAAAGCTACGCGCCGATTCGCCGTCTGTGCAGGCAGGGTATGATATACATGGCGCCCGGCAGCGAAGGGATGGACCCTAACATCGAAGAGAAGTTGCGCGTGAAGAGGTTCGCCGCCCTTGCCGCCGGGAAGGGTTGTAAGTATATAATCGCCTTCACGATCCAGCCCGAGCGTACGGAAAACGTTGACGATATTCTCTTTGCCCTTTCCAGCATCCGGCACGCCATAAACCAGAAGCTGGCGCAGGAGCAGTTGGAGGGTGTTATTTTGCAGAGCAGGGATATTCAGCTCTCCCTGCTGCCGTCGGGCGATGTCAAGTTCGAAGGCTACGACATCTATGGCAAATCCAAACCGGCTGAAGAAGTTGGGGGCGACGTCTTCGATTACATCAGGGCTACGCCGGGCATCCTGGGCGTTGCGATAGGAGACGCTACGGGCCACGGACTGCCCGCCGCTTTGCAGGCGAGGGACGTGCTTATGGGTTTGAGGATGGGCATCTCCGAAGACAGGAAGTTTATCAAGGTTCTCGAAAAATTGAACAAGGTCATCAACGCTTCCAGGTTGACCTCGAGGTATATTTCTCTCTTCTACGGTGAATTAGGGCTGGACGGGCACTTCATCTATTCCAACGCGGGACACAACCCGCCTTTTTACTACCGCAGAAAAAAAGACCGTTTCTATCCGATGAACGAGGGAGGAATGGTCCTTGGACCCACTTCCAATGCCGCCTATGTTAGGGGTTTCTTCAAGATTAACCCCGGGGACAGCATTATTATGTACACCGATGGGATAACCGAGGCGAAGAACACTAAGGGTGAGGATTTCGGTGAAGATAGGGTGCAGGCCTTCGTCCGCAACAACGGCGATAAGTTGAGCGCGCGGGAGATGGTCGACGGACTCATCAATGCCGCAACGGAGTTCTCAGAAGACGGACGTTACGTAGACGACCGGACGGCCGTTTATATCAAACGCCTGGCCTGAGACCGCGTCTTTTTTCAAGACACCGCGAATCCCCGAACACCGAACACCGTCCGAGCCCATCACGGATTTTGGGTCGTACCCCAATCCCTTGATGAGTGAAACACCATGGGCGCGAAACCACGGCCCGCGGAGTCTTGCCAGGCCGTCTGGATCAACCGTTGCCGGAGCGGGGCCTTATGAAGTTCTTGAACTTTTCGAACTCTTCCTCGGTAGAGGCAAGGATAATGGTATCCCCGCTCTCAAAGGTGGTGTCGCCGTGGGGTACGATAATGTCCTTATCCCTGAAGACACTGACCAAAAGCACGCCGTTCGGAATCCCGGCGTTTTTCAGGCATACCCCGGAGAGCGGGGAATCGGATTCCAGATGAAGGGTGAAAAGAAACTCCTCGCCCCTGGGTCCGGACGCCAACGGGATAGCCTCTCCCTGTGCCAGGCGCTCGGCCACCTCCTGCCTGACGAGTTCTCCATCCAAGCGGACGGTGTGCGCCCGAAGCATGGCGGCCACCGCGTTGTAAAAACCTGCCCTGTGAGCCGGGCTCTGCATGGGTTTGGGCACCTGGGCTTCGTATAACGTCGGGTATTTCAGCGACCTGCTCAGGGCGCTTTGAACGACAAAGCTTATGGCAACGGCCAGCATGGTGGGCAGTATCAGCGTGTAGCCCCCCGTCATCTCCGTCACCATGATGAGCGTAGCCACCGGTACGCGCGCCGCGCCCCCAAAAAGCGCCGCCATGCCTACAACCGTAAAAGCTACCGGGTTTGCCGCACCGGGAGAGAAGAAGTGAACTACGATGGCCACGGAACCTCCGACCATCACGCCCACGTAGAGGCTCGGCGCGAAGACGCCACCCGATCCTCCCGAACTGACGGTCAGGGACAGCGCGATAATCTTGCCGAGCACCAGCCCCATCATCAGGTAGAGGGGAAGATTACCTTGGATGGCCAACTGCATCCAACCGTAGCCGCCCCCAAGTATTTGCGGTACGAATATCCCGATGCTCCCAAGGATCAATCCTCCCAGGGCGGGCTTCAACATGTTCGGTATGCGAAGGGCTCTGAAGGCATCGCGGAGTTGGTAGAAGACGGTCGGCAGTATTGCACCGACTACCCCCGCCGCCACTCCCAGGACGGTGAACCAGAAGAGGTCCATTCCCTGGTTCAGTGGTGGAATCTTCCCGGTAAGGGTGAAAAGGGGTTTCCAATCGGTCAAGAAGCCGTTCACGGCATAAGCCACGGCCGACGAAATAATTGTGTAAATGAGAACCTCTCCCTCGTAGGCCATCGTGGAGTAGAGAACCTCAACGGCGAAGATTGCGCTTCCAAGGGGACTCTTGAAGATAGCCGACAACCCGGCGGATAGGCCGATAAGCAGAAGGTAGCGCCTCTCCTCCTGAGAGAGCCTCAGCACCCTTCCAATAAAAGAACCGACTCCACCCGCGATCTGGACGATAGGGCCCTCGCGCCCGGCCGCGCCTCCGGAACCAATCGTAATCGCGCTTGCCAAGGCCTTGACAAGGGGAATTCGGCCCCTGATGAAGCCGTTTAGGTTATGGTAAGACTTAACTGCCGCGTCGGTGCCATGGCCCTCCGCCTCCGGTGCGAAGGTGTAAACCAGGAAGCCGGAAAGCAGGCCCCCGAGGGTGGTCGCCAAGGGAATCATCCAGAGCCAGTGCGGCGTAGAAGGCGCCGTCCCCATATGAACGGCTTCCGACTCCGTCAGGAAGCTGTAACCGCCCAGCGGGGTTAAGATCAGCGCCTGCGCCCATTTAAGAAGCCATATAAAAAGTTCCGCCGCCAGCGCCCCGACCACCCCAAGCAGAACACTTATTAACATCATGCGCGGCGTACGCCTGACACGCCTCAGCCTGCGTATGGACTTGAAGTAGACCCACTGAAACCATTTTAACACCGCTCCCCCGGCCTTTTGCGACCCCCTATCCTCCTTGCTCCACCAGGAGAACCGGATCGCTGCCCCATTGTAACCCACCTGCCGTGCCCGCAAAAGCCCTTGACATGAACCTAAGTCCACCACCTAAACCGGGATTCGCCTGCCTACCGCGTTGCGCGCAAGCGCAGGCAGTCATCTTGCCCCGAACGGCTGTTCCTGCAATCCGAACCAGCTCCGGCTTGACCGGGATCCAACACCGTGCATTCCGCAACCTCTACCATCGCCGCGTCGGGCTTCGCCCTCCTCGCAATGACAGGATGGGCAGGCGTCGGACCCCGGCTGTTTTGCGGGGACATGACTCCGTCCCGCGGGGAGCATATACCCGGACAAAACGGGCCGGAGGGAGCCCATCTTCCCCAATCTTGGGAGCTTGCCATCTACGAGCCCACATGGGGTATAATGTGAACGTCAGGAAGGGGATGCTATGACGGAAACCATAAAGAGTAAGCAACACAACCTGAAACTTCAGGATATACGGCAACTCGTCGAGATGTTGGAGCAAAGCAGCCTGAGCGAGTTGGAGCTGGAGATGGGTGCCACCAAATTGCGTATTGCGAAGGCGCCAACGCCCACTGCTCCACCCCAGCTCTCCACCCCCTCTATCGTTATGGTGCCGGGTGCGGGTCAAGGAGGGCCGCCGCTGCCGGTTGCGGCCCAATCTCCGCGGCTTCAGGCAGCCCCCGCGGTGGCTGCGGCATCCTCGGAGGTAACGTCTGCGGAGGTTGTCGAAGAACCTTCCCGTAAGGTCGACGAAGTGTTGAGCCCAATGGTCGGAACCTTCTATCGCGCCCCAGCCCCCGGAGCTGAATCCTTCGTTAAAATCGGCGACGTGGTTCACAAAGGACAAGCCCTCTGTATCATTGAAGCCATGAAGCTGATGAACGACATAGAGAGCGAGTTTGACGGGAGGATAGTGGACATCCTGGTGGAGAACGCCAACCCCGTAGAATACGGTGAGAAGCTGTTTCTCATCGAAGCCGTGGGCTAACGGAGCCATGTTCAAGAAAATACTCATTGCAAACCGGGGAGAGATAGCCCTTCGCGTCATCTGGGCCTGCAAGGAACTCGGCATCAAGACGGTCGCCGTACACTCCGACGTGGATATCGATTCGCTCCACGTCCGGTTCGCCGACGAGAACATCTGCATAGGGCCGGCCCGTAGCGCCGATTCCTATCTGAACATCAGCAACCTAATAGCAGCCGCCGAAATCAGCAACGTGGATGCGATCCATCCCGGATACGGGTTCCTTTCCGAATCGGCGGAGTTCGCCCGGGTTTGCGAAGCCTGCAACATCACTTTCATTGGTCCGAGTCCCCGCACCATTTCCCTTATGGGTAATAAGGCCGAAGCCAGGCGGGTGATGAAAGCTGCCGGCCTTCCCATTCTGCCGGGCTCGGACGGCCCGGTAGCCTCGGCCGATGAAGCCAAAACCATAGCCCGGGAAATAGGGTACCCCGTAATTCTCAAGGCCTCCGCCGGTGGAGGCGGAAGGGGAATGCGAGTCGTGGAAAGCGGAGACAAACTCGATGTAGCCTTTCAAATGGCGGGTTCTGAAGCCGCGTCGGCTTTCGGCAACGCCGATTTATACATCGAGAAGTATCTTACAAGCCCGAGACACATAGAAGTTCAAATCCTGGCGGATATGCACGGCAACGTGATTCACCTCTTTGAACGCGAATGCACCATTCAAAGGCGCCACCAGAAACTCCTCGAAGAGTCTGTCTCTCCCGTCCTGACGCAGCTTCAGAGAGAAGAGATGTGCAAGATGGCAGTTAAGGGGGCCAGGAAAGTGGGTTACTCCACCGTAGGAACGATAGAGTTTCTCTACAACGAAGGTGAATACTACTTCATGGAGATGAACACGCGTATTCAGGTCGAACACCCCGTTACCGAAAATGTCACCTCCGTGGACCTGGTCAAGGCGCAGATAATGGCGGCAGTGGGTGAAAAGATGACCTACAAGCAGAGTGATATCAATATTCACTGCCACTCGATGGAATGCCGCATCAACGCGGAGGATCCGGATACCTTCCTTCCGAGCCCGGGTAGGATAACCACGTTTCACCCGCCGGGTGGGCCAGGCGTCAGGGTGGATACCACCGCCTACGCCGGTTATTTTGTGTCGCCGTACTACGACTCGCTGTTGGCCAAGTTGATAGTCAGTGGAAACACACGGAACGACTGCATCCTCAGGATGAAGCGCGCCCTCGAATCTTTCATAGTGGAAGGGATCAAAACAAACGTTGATATGCACATGAAAATAATAGAAGACGAGGATTTCAAAGCGGGAAACTTCTCGACGAAATTCATGGAACGATTCGCGTAGTGATGGTTTCCCCAACGAATCTGCCTCGTCTTTATCCGATAACTCCCGGCTCCATGAAGGGCGTCGCTCTTCTTGTTTGGGCCGGAGAACTTATGTCGGCCGGTTGCAGCCTGCTCCAATTCAGGAGAAAGGGGGGGGACGACCGGGAAAACCTCGACGACCTCACCGCCTTGGTGAACGTGGCCCACCGCACCGGCTGCAGAGTCATCGTGAACGACAGGGTGGATTTTGCCATTCTTACGGGCGCCGACGGTGTGCACCTCGGTCAGGAGGATATTCCTCCGGCCGACGCGAGAACCATGCTTGGATCTCAGAGGCTCCTGGGGCTGTCCACGCACAATCAAGAGCAGTTTGAAGAGGGGCTTGATTCGCCCGTTGACTACCTTGCCCTGGGTCCGGTGTTTTCGACGCACTCAAAGAAACAGGTCGATCCGGTTGTCGAGGCTGCCCTGCAGGTCGCCCTCGTAAAGAGAGCCAACCTTCCGGTCGTGGCAATCGGAGGCATTGAGCCTCACAAAGCCGGGGCACTTTACGCTCGGGGTTTTGCCTCCCTTGCGGCCATTGATGCCTTCGCACGGGAGCCCGCACTGGCGTGGAGACGCTTCCGGGAGGCGCTATAAGAGGATGAACCCCAATCCCGCGATGGTTGGCGAATAGCCGTGGAAAGCTAAACATGCCGTAGGCCCGGTAGAATGGTGTATTACTTGGTTTCCGCGCTGGAAACCTCGTTTATCTCCATACGGTTTCCCGGATGGACACTGGTTAGGGGAACATTTCACGTTCCCGGTGTCCATTCTCCGTGCTATACTTATTCCGGGAGGGTTAACTGCAATGAATAGGACGCTCATAGCAATATCGGTTTTTGATTCGTCGGGCGCCACGGGACTGGCGGCCGACCTGAAGACATTCCAGACGTTCAGGGTCTACGGCGCGGGCGTGGCGACGGCCATAGCCGCCCAGAACACCTCCGGCGTCCAGGCTCTCTATCCGGTGGCAATGGAAATAGTCGGGCAACAGCTCGAAGCCCTGGCACAAGACATGAAGGTGCATGGCTTAAAGATAGGCGCCCTGGTTACCGAAGACAACGTGCGGATAATTTCAACCATGGTAAAAGCCCTGGAGATGGATGCCGTGATGGTGGTCGATCCGAGCTTCAAGGCTTCAACCGGGGAACAACTACTGGAGCCTTCGGCGTTGGACCGGTACAGGGATGAGATCCTGCCGTTGGCGGGAGTGCTGACGCCTAACATTGAGGAGGCCGGGCTGCTCTCGGAGATAGAAGTCAAAGATGTTAGCTCGGCAAAAGAGGCCGCCCGTGTGCTCCACGGCCTGGGATGCAAAGACGTTATCGTTACGTCCGTCGGCTTCGACAGCCCAATGGCAATTGACATGTGGTTTGACGGTAAGAACTTTCACCTCTTCGATGCGCCGCGCCTTCACACGAACAACACCCTTGGTCTCGGCACCACCTTTTCGTCCATCCTCGCGGTTCTGCTTTCAAAGGGCGTTGTAATGGGAAAGGCGATTGATAGTGCGAAGAAGTATGTCGTAAAGGCGGCTCAGCATCCCTTCAGGATAGGCAAGGGTGCAGGACCGCTGAACCACACCGTTCCCATCTAGTTTTTATCCGACTTTCCGGATGGACGCCATCTAAATTTAAGGTTCCTCTGAGCTTGTTGCATGAATAGCAAAATCGGCCGGTTTCGCGATTTTCCGTGAGTCATTTTTGATGGGTTGATGCTGTTTCGTCAAGCCTCCGAATCGTGCCATAAAATCTTACCGGGAGGGTATATGTCGCGCCGTCTGAAATCTTACCCAAGTAGGGATAAGACGAAGATGGCTGGAAAGAGAGTGAAAGCGATATGGAAGGAGTATTGGAAAGAGTACAAGGAAGGGAATCGGGCGAAGAAGGGGAAACTGCTGTCAAGGGACACCCATTTTCCCGCACCTGAAGGGGGTGTCCGTTGCCCCGGCAGGCTGATCTGACTCATCTTGAACAGTTGATCGTGTTTTCCACAGGCAAAACGAGGTAAACTGCCA
>CAZIBS010000024.1:0-26072 GCA_964537405.1 uncultured Thermoanaerobaculia bacterium
CCTCCTTTCCGAGCAGTACGGCGTTCCGGCCATTCACCTCGAACACTTCGAGATTGACGAATCTATTCTTAAACACATTCCTTCGGACGTAGCCCAAAAATACCTGGTGGTTCCCATAGAGAGAACCGGTGCCACCCTGACCGTAGCCATGGCTGATCCATCCAACGTTTTTGCGCTGGATGACATACGCTTCATCACGGGTTACCAGGTGGAGCCCGTGGTGGCGGCTGAAGTATCGATCCGTGAGGCCATTGAAAAATACTACGGCACCTCCCACGACATGGAACTCAAGGACGTCATGGACGAAATCAACGAGGAGGAGTTCTCCAGCCTCGAGGTGGCGGAAGAGGAAGAAAGTATATCCGCTGCCGAGTTGGAGGCGGCCAGCCAGGATGCGCCCGTCGTCAAGCTTTGCAACATTATGCTGGTCGATGCGGTACGGAAAGGCGCCAGCGATATTCATATAGAACCTTATGAGAAGGAATTGCGCGTCCGTTTTCGTATAGACGGCGTTCTATACGAGGTGCTGAAGCCCCCGCTCAAGCTGAGGGAGGCCATCGCGTCCAGGCTGAAAATTCTTGCCAAGCTTGACATTGCCGAGAAGCGACTCCCTCAGGATGGACGCATCAAGATGCGCATGAAGATCGACCAGAAAACGAAGGAGATCGACTACCGCGTCTCGGTGGTTCCAACCCTTTACGGAGAGAAGATAGTCATGCGCCTCCTGGACAAGGAGGCCCTTAAACTCGACATGACCAAATTGGGCTTCGAACCGGAATCTCTCAAGAAATTCGAGAGGGCCATCTTTAAACCCTATGGAATGGTGCTTGTTACCGGACCCACGGGTTCGGGCAAGACCAACACCCTGTACTCGGCCATCGGACGTCTTAACACTCCCGAAACCAATATTATGACCGCGGAAGATCCCGTTGAATTTACCATCCGGGGCTGCAACCAGGTCCAGATGAAGGAATCCATCGGGCTCAACTTCGCCTCAACCCTCAGGTCCTTCCTTCGGCAGGATCCCAACATCATTCTTGTGGGCGAAATTCGCGACTTCGAAACGGCCGAAATAGCGGTAAAAGCCGCCCTTACAGGACACATGGTTCTTTCCACGCTGCACACGAACGACGCTCCTTCCACCATCTCACGCCTCATGAATATGGGCATTGAACCCTTCCTTGTCGCCACTTCCGTACACCTCATCCAGGCCCAACGGCTCATACGCAGAATTTGCAAGGAGTGCAAGGAGGAGGTCAAGATGCCCAAAAAGGCTCTCTTGGGTCTCGGCTACTCCGAAGAGGAGCTGGACGAAGTGAGGGTCTTCAAAGGTAAGGGTTGTCCTCTCTGTAACAACAGCGGATACAAGGGCCGGGTGGCCCTGATGGAAGTCATGGAAATGAGCGAACAGCTCCGGGAAATGGTCCTTATGGGCGCCAACGCCGTTGACTTGAAAAAGCAGGCCCTGAGCGAGGGGATGCTCACACTGAGGGGCTCCGGGTTGGTCAAGATAAAGAATGGAGTTACATCTGTCGAGGAAGTTGTCCGGGAAACCACGCTGTAACGGAGGAAATTAATGGCGGTATCCATTCACCAACTCTTGAAATTCATGGTTGAAAGCGGCGGATCGGACCTGCATATCACCGTTAATTCGCCGCCCCAGATACGGCTTCACGGGAAATTGTCGCCAATAGAGGGCATCAAACCCCTGACGGCGGCTGAAACCAAACAGGTCTGTTATTCTATTCTTACCGACCAGCAGAAACACAAGTTTGAGGAGAATTTGGAACTTGATCTCTCCTTTGGAATCAAGGGCCTATCCCGCTTCCGCGGCAACGTATTCAGCCAGCGAGGCGCGGTGGCGGGCGCCTTCCGTGCCATTCCATACGAAATAAGGGGCTTCAAGGATCTGGGGCTGCCGCCGGTGATCGCGCGCTTGTCGGAAATGCCCCGTGGACTCATTTTGGTGACGGGTCCAACCGGTTCGGGCAAATCCACGACACTTGCCGCCATGATCGACAAAGTCAACCGTGAGCGACACGAGCACATCATCACCATAGAAGACCCGGTGGAATACCTCCACCCCCACAAGTCATGCATAGTCAACCAGCGTGAGATCGGAAGCGACACTTACTCCTTCAAAAACGCTTTGAAGAGCATCCTCCGGCAGGATCCCGACGTGGTATTAATCGGAGAGATGCGGGACCTGGAAACCATAGAAGCGGCATTGAGAATCGCGGAAACGGGACACCTCACCTTCGCCACGCTTCACACTAACTCGGCCGTGGAAACCATCAACCGAATAGTCGACGTTTTTCCAAGCGCCCAACAGTCACAGGTTCGCACGCAACTATCTTTTGTGCTGCAAGGCATACTGTGCCAGACGCTGCTTCCGACTCGCGACGATAAGGGCCGATGTCTCTCGGTGGAGATCATGGTGCCCAATGCGGCGATAAGGAACCTCATAAGAGAGGACAAGGTCCACCAGATCTATTCAATTATGCAGACGGGGCAAGCGGAATCCGGAATGCAAACCTTCAACCAATCCCTTGCCGACTTGTACCTGCGCGGAAAGATCAACCTGGAGATGGCCATGGGACGCTCGACCCGAAGAGACGAGTTGCAGGAACTTATCAACCGGAACGTTACCCTTCAGACAAGGGATGTCCGTCAACCGGCCTCTACGCCGGTCCAACGCAAGGGATACGCCGCCGGAAGGAAGCGGTAAGCCTCGTTAAGGGAGGGAAGCGTCATGCCGCAGTTTGAATGGAAAGGCCGGAGCAAAAGCGGGGAAACGGTGAGCGGAATCGTCACCGCCGATTCGAAAGAGGGTGTAGTCGCCACGCTGAGGCGGCAACAGATAGTGGCGTCTAAAATCAAGGAGAAGGGCAAAGAACTGGCCCTCCCTAAATTCGGAGGGGGAGTCTCCTCCAAAGAGCTGGCCGTTTTTACAAGACAGTTCTCGGTTATGATCGACGCCGGTCTTCCGGTCGTTCAGTGCCTCGAGATACTTGGGAGCCAACAGGCAAATCGCACCTTCCAGCGGACGCTCTTTGAGATCAGGTCCGACGTGGAATCGGGTTCCAACCTGAGCGATGCCTTCAAGAAGCATCCCAAGATTTTCGACAACCTCTACTGCAACTTGGTAGCAGCCGGGGAGACGGGCGGAATCCTGGACACCATCCTCCAGCGACTCTCCATCTACATTGAAAAGGCGGTAAAGCTAAAGGCCGCCGTCAAAGCCGCCATGGTCTATCCCGTAGCCGTCGTCACCATAGCAATCCTTGTCGTCGCCGTAATCATGTGGAAGGTGATACCGACCTTCGCCGATCTCTTTCACGGCCTTGGAGGAACGTTACCGCTCCCGACGCGTATAACGATTGAAATCAGCCACTTACTGGCGCGCTGGGGGTGGTTGGGCATCATCGTGGGGGTTATTATCTTTGTACTGATAAAGGTATACTACAAAACCCCAGGCGGCAGGTACTTAATTGACAAACTCCTCCTGAAGTTGCCGGTCATGGGGAACACACTTAAAAAGATATGCGTGGCGCGCTTCTGCAGGACGCTGGCCACGCTTGTCTCTTCGGGCGTCCCGATTCTCGAAGGATTGAACATTACCGCAAAGACCTCCGGGAACGCCGTCATTGAGGAAGTCATCATGAAGACACGGAAGGCGGTGGAGGAAGGCAAGACGCTCACCGCGCCGCTGACGGAATCCAAGCTCTTCCCCGGCATGGTTACGCAGATGATCGGCGTTGGCGAACAAACCGGCGCTCTGGATGCCATGCTCAGCAAGATCGCCGACTTCTACGAAGACGAGGTGGACTTGGCCGTGGGAAACCTCATGTCCATGCTGGAGCCCATTATCATCGTATTCCTCGGGATAACAATCGGTTTTATTGTCATTTCAATGTACATGCCGATGTTCACCATGATCCAGCAAATCCATTCGTAAACGCAACCCTCGAAGAGGGAACACGGCCTTGGAAAAAAGTATGGAGAGCCACTCCCTTCGGTTGATGGTCTACCGAATGGTAGTGGTTCTTACTCTTTTCCTTGCCACGCTGGGAATCCAGGCATTCCTCGGAGGGGTGAGCTACCTCCGGCCCTTCTACTACCTGATTGCCTTCGTGTTGCTCCTGAACCTCCTTCACGCCCTTCTTTACGCGCTTCTTAAGACGTTGAGGGGGCATGCAACCCTGATTTACCTGCAGCTCCTGGGGGACATTCTCAGCGTAACCCTGCTCGCCTTTTTTACCGGCGGAATAACCAGCATCTTCACCTTCCTTTACGAGATACTGATCGTCATCGGTGGAGTCGTTCTCATAAGGCGGGGCGCCTTCATCGTCGCCTCCCTGGACGCTATCTTCTTCGGTTTGCTTTGCGTGTTTCTCTCTTACGGGTGGGCCAACCCGCTTCACTTTGGTATAGAGTTCCCATACGAGCCCCCGTCTCTTAATTCCACCCTTCACGTTCTCGCGGTCCACTACGTAGGGTTCTTCCTGGTCGCGCTCCTCATGGGCACGATCTCCAGGAAGGTTAAGAGCGCCGACGATGCGCTGGGCGCCGCGGAGAAAAACCTATCTACGACGCGCATGTTCACCGACCAACTTGTCGAATCTCTCGCCTGGGGGGTGATCCGCACCGACCGGGAAGGCGTCGTCACCCATTCCAACCCGGCCGGAATGCGTTTGCTGGGAGTCGCCGTTCTTCACGGATGGACTTTGAACGGCAAGCTAAAAGAACTCGGATACGAAGGTCTCCCTCTCCTGAAGACCGGGAATCCGGCCGAAGAGGAAGTGGAAATCCGTCTTCCCGGTAAAAGGTTGTTGGCCCTTAACATAGCCCCCCTGAAGAGCCGCGAAGACCCCAAGGGTTACCTGGTGCTGGTGCGGGACCAAACCGAAATGGCGAGACTGAGGGAGGAACTCGCCCTCAAGGACCGCCTCGCGGCAACGGGTGCCATGGCTATCGACATTGCCCACGAGATAAGAAACCCGCTGGGCAGCATCTCCGGCGCCGCACAGATGCTCAGTCGAAACGCCCCGGAAGGGAGCCGGGAACACTCCCTTCTCACCATCATCCAGGAGGAGAGCCAGCGGTTGAGCAAAATCCTGAACAACATTCTGGGCTACGCGCAGCGGAACCCGCTCCACAGGACCGCCTGCGACTGCACGGCCCTTGTCGAAGAGGTGCTGGTCCTCTTCTCCAAAGATGCCGCGTGCCGGAAGGGCATCGAACTCTCATCCCGAATTCCTGAAAAACCTATAATGCTATCCATAGACGCGGACCGCGTCCGGCACGCCCTATGGAACCTGTTGACAAACGCCGCAAAAGCGGTTTCGGGCAAGGGAAAGATTCTGATCTCCTTAACCGAAGAATCAGAACGGGTTATACTGGCCGTGGAGGACGACGGTATGGGTATGGCGCCATCGGAGGTCCGCAACTTTTTTCAGCCCTTTAAGCGGGGTTTCGCCAAGGGCACCGGTCTTGGCCTGTCCATGGTTTACCAAACCATGGAACTGCACGGCGGTCGTATCGAAATCAAGAGCAAGATGGGCAAAGGCACCGTGTGTGAACTGATCTTTCCCGGGGAAGCCGACAATGGTTGAAAAGATCCTGGTGGTAGACGACGAAGTTTCCATGCGAAAAATGCTCGAAATACTTTTCACCCAGGAGGGCTTCGAGGTAAGGTGCGCCGAGAGCGCGGAAGAAGCTGTTACTCTCCTGGAAAGCTCTTCTTACGACATGGTCATTTCGGATATACGCATGCCGGGGTTGTCCGGATTGCAACTGCTCAAGCGTATTCGCGAGGCCGAACTCCAGACCGACGTAGTGCTCATGACGGCCTACGCGAGCACGGATTCGGCAATCAAAGCGCTGAAATTGGGGGCCTTTGACTACATAACCAAGCCCTTCCAGGTTGAAGAACTCCTCAATATCGTCCACCACGCCTTTGAGAAAAAAAGCCTGCTTGAAGAGAATATCCACCTCATGGGAAAACTTACCCGGGAACACCGGTTTGGCGAGATAGTGGGAAGCTCTCCCAATATGATGGCTCTTTACGGATTGATCGAACGGGTCGCGCCCACGGTCAGCACCGTGCTTATCCAGGGGGAGAGCGGAACCGGCAAGGAGCTGATCGCCAGAACGCTGCACCGGTTATCCCCAAGGGCGAGACGGCCCTTAGTTGCCGTGAACTGCGCCGGATTGCCGGAGAGCCTGCTCGAGAGCGAACTCTTTGGTCACGTAAAGGGCGCCTTCACGGGGGCCTACTCAACGAAAAAGGGACTCTTCGACGTTGCCATGGGAGGCACACTCTTCCTGGACGAAATTGCCGATATGAGTCCCGCAATGCAGGTTAAGTTGCTCAGGGTTCTCCAGGAGAAGCAGATAAGACCCGTCGGCAGTGGGGTAGAACACCCGGTCGACGCCCGCATCATCACCGCTACCAATCAGGATCTCAAGAAGTTGGTCTCTGAGAAGACCTTCAGGGAGGATCTCTACTACCGCGTCAACGTTATTACCCTCTTGCTTCCCCCGTTAAGAGAACGCGTGGAAGACATCCCCCTCATAACGCACTACTTCATGGACAAGTTCGCCCGCATTCTGGGCAAGGAAACACCGGCCATTTCGCCGGCTACTATGAAGCTCCTCGAATCCTTTGCGTGGCCCGGCAACGTGAGACAGTTGGAGAGCGCCATGGAGCGGGCCATGGCCTTGCTTGATGGAAATACCATTGAGCCGACGCACCTTCCGGACGAAATCCGTGGAACCAAGCTGCTCCCTCACGCGGGCGACGTATCCCTGCCCGAGGAGGGCTTCATGCTGAACGACGCCGTCGAAGCATTCCGTGCGGCCCACATTCGCAAGGCGATGAAACTGGAAGGAGGCGTAATGGTCCGCGGCGCCAGGCGTCTGGGTATCAGCTTCCGTTCCATGCGCTACTTCGTCAAGAAGTACGGTATTCAGGCAAAGGAGCGGTGAAGCTATGATGCGCCGGGAAGAAGCCCACAGGACTGCCGCAAAGGAGAACAACTCCCATCCCGAACTAAGCCTGCTGATTCCCCTCCTCAACGAGGAGGGCAACCTTGAACCACTCCTTGACCGCATTCAAGCCGTCATGGACGCAACCGGCCGGAGCTACGAGGTTGTTCTGGTGGACGACGGTTCAACGGACCGGACGCCGGAGCTTCTCGAGAAGGCGGTAATGGAAAGGCCCAACCTGGTAGCGATCTTTTTTCGGTGCAATTCGGGCCAAACCTCGGCCCTCTCCGCGGCGATCGAGTATGCGAAGGGTTCCATCCTAATCCCAATAGACGGAGACCTCCAAAACGACCCTGTTGATATTCCCAAGCTTCTCGATAAGCTGAAGGAGGGCTACGACGTGGTCAGCGGATGGCGCCGTGCAAGAAAGGACCCCTTCCTAACGCGTATAGTGCCTTCCAGGATCGCCAATGCACTCATTTCCTTCATCTCCGGGGTAAAACTCCACGACTACGGCTGTACGTTGAAGGCTTACAGAAGAGAAGTGCTGGCGCCGAACATGTTGATAGGCGAAATGCACCGCTTCATCCCAATCCTGGCCACGTGGCAGGGCGCCAAAGTTGCCGAAGTGGAGGTTACCCACCATCCCCGAACCTCCGGAAAGAGCAAGTACGGGCTTGGTAGAACCCTGAAGGTGGTTCTGGACTTGCTGACGGTCAAGTTCATGGGCTCTTTCCTGACAAAACCCATGCACGCCTTCGGTGGGGCCGGGGCGGGGTTTATAGGCCTCTCCGGTCTGCTCTTCCTCTATACTCTCTGGGAAAAGATAATCGACAAGGTCTGGGTCCACCGCAACCCCATTTTCCTAATCGGCATTTTCTTCGGTTTAGCCGGGTTGCAATTTGTAATGATGGGGCTTCTGGGCGAGGTGCTGATACGCATCTATTTCTCCAGCTCCGGCACGCGGCCCTACGCCATCGCCAACGTCAAGGAATCCAAATGTGCGGAATCGCCGGTTTCTGCCTGAAAGACCGGGCGGACCTGAATCTCCTCGAAAAGATGACCCGAACCCTGGCACACAGGGGCCCCGACGGTGAAGGCTACTACACGGCCGGTGGCGTCGGCCTCGGCCACAGGCGGCTGGCGATCCTGGACATCGACGGCGGGGCTCAACCCATCGTCAATGAAGACGGGACCATTCACGTCGTCTACAACGGGGAAATCTATAATTTCGCGGAATTAAGGAGAGAACTCGAAGGCAAGGGCCATCGTTTCGCCACGCGCTCCGACACCGAGGTCCTGGTCCACCTCTACGAAGAGGAGGGCGAAAGTTTCCCGGCCAGATTGAACGGCATCTTCGCCTTCGCCCTCCACGACGCCGCGAAACAAAAGCTGCTTCTTGCCAGAGACCCCGTCGGCGTGAAGCCCCTCTACTACTCCTTGGTTCCGGGAGGGTTGCTCTTCGCCTCCGAATTGAAGGCGTTGCGAATCCATCCGGCCTTTTCGGCAAAACCGGACCTTGAAGGTCTCGGCGCCTACCTTGTATGTGAATACGTCCCCGCGCCCCTCACGATCTACGAGGGCGCCAAGAAACTCCTTCCGGGACACCTTCTTATCGTCGACGAAAATACTGGAGATACACGTATAAACCGTTACTGGGACTGGGGGCTGCCGCGGCCGGTCCCCTCAACCTTCGGGGAAGCCGCGGAGATGGTTCGGGCGGAAGTCGGGAAGAGCGTTGCCGGCCAGCTAATCTCCGACGTACCCCTTGGTGTCTTCCTGAGCGGCGGCGTCGACTCCAGTATTGTTGCCGCCTGTATGGCCGGGGCGGGAGGCAGGGTGGAGAGCTTTTCAATCGGTTTCGAAGACCCCTCCTTTGACGAAAGCGCTTACGCGCGTGCCGCGGCCTCGCACCTTGGTTGCGACCACCACGAGCACACCTTCCAGGAGAAGGAACTGGTGGCGGAGGTACCCCGCGTGCTTTCGCTGCTTGACGAACCCTTCGCCGATCCCTCCGTCTTTCCGACCGCTCTCCTGTCACGCTTCGCCCGGCAGCGGGTAACGGTTGCCCTCGGCGGAGACGGAGGAGACGAACTATTTGCCGGCTACCCTACCTACTGGGTGCACAGGCGATTTGGACTCTACCGTTCCTTGCCCCCGTGGCTTCGTAAAGGCTCGCTGGCGCTTGCCGACCGCCTCCTGCCGGTCTCCCACGAAAACCTCACCCTTCCCTATAAACTGAGAAAGTTCAGGGACGGGGCGGAAGAAGAGATGCCGCTCAGACACCACCTCTGGCTCGGCGCATGGACCCCCGATCGTCTTACCCGCCTGATGCCGGTCTTCTCCGGCAACCCTTTTTGCCGGGACGATTGGTTTGGACAGCCCCCCCGGACGGACCCCGTTACGAGGGCGCAGTGGCTCGATTTCAACACTTACCTCGTGGAGGATATTCTCGCCAAGGTGGACCGCGCCAGCATGATGAACTCGCTGGAAGTGCGGGTTCCCCTCCTGGATCCGGCCATAGTGCGGCTGGCCTTCTCGCTTCCGTGGCAGTGGAAGCTCCACGGCCGAAAGGGCAAGACTATCTTTAAAAACGCCTTTGCCGACGCCTTCCCCCCCGGCCACTTCGACCGGCCCAAGAAGGGGTTCGGCATTCCCATGGCCCGTTGGCTGACCGGGCCGCTCAAAACCTTCGCCGAGGAGCTTCTTTCAGACGGTGTGCTCGGAAAGGTTCCCTTCATGGCGCCCGGCGAACCCAGGCGACTTTGGAAGGAACACCTCGCAATGAAGGCCGACCATCGCAAGCCTCTCTGGACACTGCTTTGCTTCCTTGACTGGTGGCGCAGAGAGCGGCAATGCGTCTGAGACTTCGGAATCCTCTCCCTCCCCTGCCACCCTTAGAGGAACCGGCGTGGCAAGAGTACACCCTGCTGGGCCTCACCTTGCTAGCCGTATTCTTCGCCTGTTACCAACCCCTTTGGGATCCCGACTCCTTCTGGCACCTGGCCGTTGGAAGGCAAATCTGGCAGACCCACCACCTCGTACGCACCGAAACCTTTTCCTTCACCGCCTACGGAACTCCGTGGGCGGATACCGAGTGGCTCTTCCACATTCTCGGTTACGGCCTCTGGAAGTTGCTGGGGTACCGTGGACTTGCTTACTTCACCGGCTTCATGGGCGCGCTGGGTGCATTCTTGATGTACCGCGTCTTCCGAGTCGGCGGCGGCTCCGCTTCCACCTTCACCCTATACGCGTTAATACTGCTGCCGGTTTACCTCACCCGCGTTCGCTTCAGACCCGACCTGTTTTCAGTGCTTTTCTTCGCGGCACTCATGGAGGGTCTTTTGAGGTGGAAACCAGCTCCCCCGCGGGTGGGGCATTTCTGGATCTTTCTGGCCGTACTATTCTGCCTGTGGGCGCAGTTTCACGGTGGGTGGGCTTACGGCATCGCCCTCCTGGGCGCATACCTAGTTGGAGAGGTACTCGACGCCGTGCGGGAACGCACCCTTACCCTTCGCTATTTCGTGATGTTGAGCCTCACGGGAGGAGCCGCGGTCGCGGCGCTCTTCCTGAACCCTTACGGATGGAAGGTTCCGTGGTTTCCGGTCAAATCCCTTGTGGGCTTCAGCAATACGGCCCTGGTCCAGATCGTGGAATGGGATCACACCCCCTTCAGGTGGCCCTACCTGCTGTTAATGGCGGTTGCTTTGCTATTGATAGGGTTACTCTTTGCGAGCTGGCGGCGCCTCACGTGGAAGGAAACATTCTGGGCCTCCCTGCAGGTTTTCCTCAGCCTATATTGGGTCAGGTACGTTGCCTACGGGGTGGTAGGGCTGACCCCTTTCGGCGCTCGGGCCGCGGAAAAACTGACCGGACATCCACTCCGGAGAAGGATAATATGCGCCGTATCCCTCGTCATCGCGATGGGAAGCTGCGCCTACTTCTACGTAAACCATTCCAGGGAACTGAACCTGACGGAAAGGTATCCGGTTCTCGAAACACGGTTTCTGCGCCGTTACAAGGTTTCCGGTAATCTTCTGAACACTTACGCCGCTGGAGGCTACCTCGATTGGTACGCCCCCCTGGACAGGGTTCTCATGGATGGACGTTACTACCCCTTCGCCAACGTACTGAAAGATTATTGGAGCAGCCATAAGACCGTTGCGCAATACAAGAGTTTTCTTAGCAGGTATCCCTTCGATATCGCCCTCTACCCCTATCCCGATTTCAAGTTGAGGGGAATGCATCCCCTACCGGGCAGCCCACTCAGGGGACCATCAGCGATCTTTTTTCCGGAAAAGAAGTGGGCGCTGGTTTACTCTGGAAGCTACGGCATGGTCCTATTGAAGCGCGAGGCCAGGTATGCCTCGCTGATCGCGAAGAAGGGGTACCGTTTATTGCGGCCGGACGACCTGCAATACCTTCTGTGGGAGGCACGGAGCGGAAAGATCAACCCGCGGGAACTCCGGAAGGAGATCGATAGAGCCATCCGGGAAGCGCCGTACAGCAGCGGGAGAACGGCGCTGGAAAAGGCTGCATCGCAATTGGAGAGCGGGAATGCAGGTACCTGAAAGAAAGCTGCTCTTTGGAATTCTGCTCTTCTGTGCGGCCCTCGCCGTGCTGATTTCGATCTTTTCCAGCGGCTACTTCCCGGTCCAGGCCGACGAAACCGACCTTGCGTGGGTAGGCAAAGAGGTGGCCTCGGGACGGATTCCCTACGGCGACTTTTTCTCCTTCGTTCCTCCGGCCACCCTCTATGGAGTAGGCGCCTTCTTCAGGTTTTTCGGCGCCTCCCTGGCCAACCTCAGGTTCCTGGCCATAGGAACGACGCTCCTTATTGTCCTTTTTCTTTATCTATTAATGCTTTCCTGTCATCTCAAAGCCGGATGGGCGGCGGCGGCGGCTTTCACCATCCCCTCAATTTACCTCCCATTCTGGCCCGTACCCAGCCACCACCTTTTTGCTATCGCCTTCGGGCTCGCCGCCCTGCTTGCCGTTTGGCCTGAAGAAAGCAAACCGTTGCGATGGTTCCTGGGTGGAGCGCTGATCGGTCTGAGCGGAATGTCGTTACAGGCTGAAGGGCTCTTTTTCACCCTCTACCTTGGAGCGCGGTTGCTGACCGGCACGTATTCAAAGAAGACGCGATCCGGAGTGGCTGCCCTCCTTGGCATCTCCCTTCCGGTAGGAGTTTTCAGCCTTCTACCGTTTCTATCACGCTCGCTGGGGTGGGCCTACTACGACCTGGTGACGTGGCCCGCCACCTACTACAAGCAGGCCGGCGGTTTCAACGACGTCAACCCCTTCCACTTCTTGTGGCGCCGACTCGCGACAACCTTTCCCCACAACTGGCATCCCGCTTCCGCCGCCCCCATGTTACTGCTCCTCACGGCCTATTCGTTGCCGCTCTTAGCGCTCATCATGCCGGCACTCTCACGGGATTGGCGCCTGGGGAAAAGAAGGCCGTCCCGACAATGGATCCTGACGAGTACGGGCATCTTTCTCATTTTTGCTCTCTACCTCAAAGGCAGGAGCGATTGGACGCACATGGTTTTCCTGACTCCGATGCTCCTGCTGTTGGTCGTACAGGCAATCGACTGGGAGAGGGAACGTTTAAGACCCCGCCTGGTCAAAGTTTGGCTGGTAGTCGCCCTGGCCATCTCACTGGCGCGATGGCCCATGTTATGGGTGCATTCTCCGCCCCTTCTACAACGGGTTGCCGATACCGACAAAATAATGAGGCGGAGAGGAGTAGCTGCGGTTGTCGATCTTCTTCCCGGTGTCAAAAAGAATCGGTTGCCGGTGTTGTACCTCGGAAAGGCCGGAAGCGCCCTCTACTTCTACTGGGCGCCGGATCCGCCGCCCCTTGACTGGATCATGCCTCCCTACGCGCGGTACAACGCGCCCTGGGAGTACCTGACACTGGCGGATTTCGCCCGGAAGCACCACGTTCCCTATATCGTCATCGCCCGTGGTGAATACAATGCCTTCACAAAAGAGCCGTCGGCCATCTCCGATCTTTTGAATAAGTCCTACACGAAGCTGAAAGATTCCCCTTGGGGAGTAATCATGAAGAGAAGGAATAAACCAGTGACCTCTACCGATAGCGAAACGGCCTTCTCTTCACACGGGAAGAAGCCCCGGCAACCTTTTTCCTCCGAGGCGACTCTTTCCACGCACTAGGCTTCCTTGCAGAGCGCCTGCATCGCCATGTGGCCAAGGACAAGGTGCACGTCCTCCGACATCTGCATATCGTCAACCTTCGCGTGCACCACCAGCTTGGCGCTCTCCTTCAGTCTTCCCCCCGAAAAACCGCAGAGCCCGACGGTCAGGGCGCCCTTGCTGTTCGCGTATTCGATGGCTCTGATGATGTTCTCCGAGTTCCCACTGCCTGAGATTCCCACTACCACGTCGCCCGGCTGAAGGAAATTCTTTAACGGCTCTACGAAGATATCGGCGTAGGAGGCGTCGTTTGCGTAGGCCGTCATGGTGGGAACATTGTCATTGAGGCATATAACCTTGAATCGCTTTTCCCTTCCATAACTCACGCCCTTGTTAAGGTCGCAAGCCAGGTGCGAAGCCGTGGCGCCTGAACCGCCGTTCCCGCAAATAAAAACGGTGCGTCCCATTTCAAGGGCCTCCGCCAGCGTCCTGATAAAGACGTCAACTTCCCCGGCATCAATCGCTCTTAGCGTGGATATCAGCCCATTTCGGTAATTTTCGACTTGTCGTAAGAATGACATTGCAACCCTCCACGTAGTCAGAATAGCAACACTCCCGCCGTCATTCAACCGGGGACCGCGAGTTCGCCTTTATTTTTCCCCTTCCGGCGGTAAAAATCCAGGAAGGGCGCCTCACCCTCCTGTCCGCCGTGCCGAAACGCCGATGGGCGCACACATGGATGCGCCGCCACTGGATTACTCTCATTGTGCGTAGTACAATGCGTCCTGGAGGAGGATGGATGGTTCCAAGAAGGATTAAACCGCTGACTTGCCCCGACTGCGGACCCGCCGCCCCGCTGCATATCGACGCGGAGAAGAACCTGATAAGCTGTCCCCTTTGCGGCAGAACCTTTCTGGAAACGGAGGGGGTGCTGGACCTGGCGCCTGCCGACATCGCCCCGCTCACCCGCGCCACGGTGAACCACTTCGGTGCTTCCTGGAGTTCCCACGAGTATCTGGCGCCCTACCAGGAAAAGCAGTTCCTGGATTGGATTGCCCCACTCACGGAGGCGGACTTCAAGGGAAAGACCGTCCTTGAAGCCGGGTGCGGAAAGGGCCGTCACAGCTTCGTAATGGCGGGCTACAACATCAGGGAACTCTACAGCATTGACCTATCGGACGCCGTGGTGCTCGCCGCGAAGTACACGAAAGCGTTTCCCTTCGTTCACTGCATAAAGGGCGATCTCTTAAAGATACCCCTGGCCGATGCGAGCGTGGACCTCGCCGTCTGCATTGGCGTACTACACCACCTCGAGGACCCCGAAGCCGGACTCCGTGAACTCTGGCGCGTGCTCAAACCCGGCGGCACGCTGTGCCTTTGGGTCTACGCGCACGAGGGAAACGGATGGATTGTCTACCTGGTCGATCCCCTTAGAAAAATCGTCACTTCCCGCATTCCCACAAAATTACTGCGCCCGCTCTTACTGCCGCTGACCCTGACCCTGTACTTCCTATTAAGACTCTTATATGGTCCGGCCACGAAACGAGGTGAACGACCGTCGCATTGGTTGCCTTACTCGGTCTACCTCGGCTACATCTCCAAGTTCCCATTGAGGGAGGTGGAGCACATCGTCCTGGACCACCTCTGCCCGCCCATAGCTCACTACCTTTCCAAGGATACCCTGGAAGGTTGGTTCAGGACTCTCGGCGCCGCCGGGACGGCCTTACGCTGGCACAACCGCAATTCATGGAACGTGGTGGCGCACAAGCCGCCCTTCCGCTCCCCCGACTGACGCTCCACGTCACGAAGAAATGACGGAAGATGTCAATCACGCGCCCTATGCCACTTGTAGGCGTGCGCATACGCTGGTACGTTCTTTGCATAGATATATCCCTTAGATAAGGAGGAACACAATGAAGAGAGAAAAAGGCTTTACACTAATCGAGTTGCTCATCGTCGTGGCGATTATCGGAATTATTGCGGCGATCGCCATCCCGAACCTGCTCACGGCCATCCAGCGCGCCAAGCAGAAGAGGGGCATGGCCGAGTTGCGCACGCTTGCCACGGCCGCCCAGGCCTACGCCACGGACGCGCAGATATTTCCCATAGGGACAGACGCCTTCGCTGATGCCAACAGCCCGAGCGTCAACACGGACCTGACGCCGACCTACGTCCGTTCCATTCCCAACCCCGATCCATGGGGCACCCCCTACCAGTATGCCGCCGGCCTTCTCGGTTCTGACTTTGGTATAGCCACATTTGGTAAGCTGTCCGTACAGGGTTTGGCCGTTTGGGGGACGGTCAGCACAAATACGTTCTCTCCGCTGGAAACCAACTGCTTCGAGAACGACATCGTTTGGGTTGACGACAGCTTCGTCGTTAAACCCGTGGGTAAGCAGATGAAGTGCGGTTGATCTAAAAACCGCTTCGGTTCTCAAAGGGGCCCCCAAGGGCCCCTTTTTTTATCGACCCACGGCAGGTACGACCCTTTCGCGGTAGAGCACGGCGGTTCCGACGACGCCGTACCTGAAGTAGTTCTCCTTAATGATTGTTGCTACGGGGGAAGGTGAAGCAAGGTACTCCTTCTCCATCCCGAGCGGCATTACTATCCATTGGGGCCTGTTTTCCTCTATCTGCCGGGCAACCACCGAATGATCCTTAATGGTGCTGTAGTTCTCGGAAAGAGGCGTGAAATAGGTGTAGCCGACGGCGGGTTTTACGCCGTACATGTAAACCTCGCCTCCCTCCGGAAAGGCGGCAATGCTCCGTCCCGGCAAAAGGTTGCCGGGCTGGTGAAGGAACCGGTTCAGGGGACTTTCCCTGACCGGACGATCGGCGTCGGTCAATTCCCAGGCCCGTGGACGATGCACCCACAGGCCCCTGGTGTTGTAGATCAACCCTCCCGCGAGCAGGAGAAGCAGCGCGGCCTCCCCCAGGCGTCTCCGGGGAAGGCTCCATTTTTGCCACCCCCCCAGGGCCGCCGTCCAGAGTAGCAGCAGGAACGGCGTGGCGAAGAGCCAGTGGAGCCAGTTGGCGCTCCCCTTCAATATCAAGCCCAGCTGGAGAAAAGTAACCGCCACGGCCGCCGCCTTCCACGGTCCGCCAAGCGTTTTGCTCCGAACAAAGCGGGCCAGGAAACAACACGCCATCGCCACGAATGCGGCGAACGCACACAAGAGCATCCCGTAGAGCAGGAAACCTCCAAGGGCTATGAGGAGATCGTGGCCGCCGCCGTGCGCCAGGAAGTGCGTCCGGATAGCAACCAGGCGCCACCACACGTCGAGGAGTGGAAAGGCGGCGTTCTCATTACCTGCCCTGCTGTAGTTCCGCACCGGCCACACCAGGACATCCTTGAAGAAAGGATACAGAGCGCCCCTGGCGTAAAGCCAAACCAGTACGGGGATCCAGACCGCTCCGAGTCCGGCGCCCCACGCGGCGAAGCGCCTACCCCCGGGTTTCTCCCTGAGCAGGAGAAAAATGAGGGAAACAACACCTAGAATGATGCCGGCCTCCTGCAGGAAGAGTCCCCCCAGCCCCACCAGCACCCCGGCCATGCCCCACTTCCGGAGCTTGCCAGCTTCTCCGGATGCGAGAACCAGGAGCAATCCGGCCCCGCAGGCCAGAGCCAGCCAGTGGTGGGAGGGAACGCCCCAATAGGGGAAGACGCATAGCGGATAGACGGCCGCCCATCCGAAGGCAGCCGCGGAAGACCACCCCCTCCGTTTCAAGGCTAAAAGCCCCAAAAGAACGGTCAGGAGAACGACGGGCAGGATTGAGTACCTCCCCACCGTCAGGTTCGACTCTCCGGCGACCTCGAAACAAGCGGCGAAAAAGAGGAAGGAACCCGGCGGAATGATATTGAAATAATCGCTATAGGGCGTCTGGCCCAGAAGGATACGCTGTGAATCGTACAGCACGATGTACTCGTCCCACTTCGGCGGATTAAAGATCGGGCTGACCTGCAACACCAGGATCGCGAGAAGGAGCAGCACGGCCGCCGAGTAGGAAGCGTACTTCAGGAAGCGTCTCAAGGCGTACCCCTCCTCACGTAGATAACCGCGTTACCCACCCTGGCGAACCGTATAAACTCTCTTCGAATGAGGCGTCCCACCGGAGAACGGGGGTCGAGGTAGTTCGCTTCCTCGTCCACGGTCATGACCACGCAGCGCGGCCTATTCTTTTCCATCTGCTCCGCCGCTATTTCGTGGTCCTCAAGGGTGTTGTAGTGTTCCGAGAGAGGGGTGAGCAGGGTATATCCGATGGCGGCCGGCCGGACGTAGAGGTAGACCTGTCCCCCCTCCGGCAAGGCTACAATGGTGTCGTCGGGTTTTAACCACGGCCGGCTCCTGAGATACCTGTTCACGGGGGCTTCCCTCACCGGCCTGTCCACGTCGGTGAACTCCCACGTATGCACCTTGTGGAAAACCAGGTAGCCGGATTGGTAGAAGAGACACGCCGCGAGCAATGCGGCCAGCACCAGGCTGAAATTCACGTTCCGCCCCGGTTTCCCCCCGGCGACCGGCCCGAGCGCCGCACACCACGCAAGGCCGATGGGACCAAGCTGATAGACCATGTGCAGCCAGTCCGTCTTTCCCTTCAGAAAGAGGCTTACCGCAACAAGGGTGAAAACCATTGCGGCCGAAACCATCGGCGCCGGCAACTCCCTGGCCCGCAATGAACGGGCCAGCGTTCGGAAGGCCAACCACAGGCAGAAAAGAAAGGCCGCGAGGAGGACGAGGTAGAGAATCGTTCCCGCGACGGCGAAGGGAACCCATAGCCACGCTGAATACCCCTGCGCCCCGGCCCAGAGAGAGGCAACGCGCGAGGGAAGGTCGCCGAGAAGCCTGACGGCATTTGGTCCTCCCGGGGCGCCGTAGTTGCGCATCGGCCAAAGAATCGTATCCCTGAAAGAGTCCAAAAGGGCGCCCTTGGTCCACAGCCACCCTGCCACGGGGAACACGGCCATGGATGCACCGCCAAGGGCCGCGGCGGCCCGTGAGAGTTTCTTCTCTCCGCCAAGAATCCAGACCGTTCCCCAGAAGAGGGCCGCATACAGTCCGATCGTCTGAAGAAACAACACGGCAATCCCGCCCATCAAACCGCACCACAACCAACCCCCAAGGCCGCGCACGCGCTTTTCCTCAAAATCGTAAGCCTCGAAGGAGAGGAAGAGGGGGAGAACGGCGAACCAGTGGTGGGAGGGAATCGGCCAGAATACATAGATGGCGGCGGGGTACAGCGTTGAGAGCAGGAGGGCGTTGTACCAACTCCAGCGCGCCCGCTTCAAGGTCCTCCAGAGCGAAAGCCAACTCAGGAGGGCCACCAGGACCGCAAGGTATCTCCCCAGCGTCAGGCTTGCCTTCCCACCCCAGAGGGCGTACCAACCTGCCTGGAGAAGAAAGGAGCCCGGCGGAATGAAGTTGAAGAAGTCCCGGTAGGGGATTTGGCCCGAGAGTACGCGTTGGGCGTTGTAAGCGCAGGCCGTTTCGTCCCACTTAGGCACATTTGCAAGAGGACTAATCTTGCCGATAACCACCAGCAAGGCGAACGCCGCGCATAATCCCGCGATCACGAAACCGGCTGTCCCGTGTGCTGCGAACCAGGAGCGTGCTTTTGCCGGGCGTTCGCTCATCTCCCCCTCTTCACACCGCCCTTGTCAGATTCGGCCCGGCGGCTGTGTGCGGGCCCTCGACGGTTATCGGCGCCATCGTTCCTCACCATAGCCACTATAACAGGCGTGCCCTCCACCTTGTGGTAGCGCGTCTTCAATACACGGGCTACGGGGTCTTCGGGAACGAGAAAATCCTTGTACCTGATCTTGTGAATAAGAATAGCCTCGGGCCTATTACGCCGTATCTGCCGAGCTACGATCTCGTGGTCCTCCATGTTGTTGTATCGGTCCTGCAGAGGGAAAAAGTAAGTGTACCCAATGGCCGCCGGGTAGGTGTAGAGATACACATTGCCCCCTGTGGGAATCACGACGATCCGATCGCCGGACTTCAGGTAGGGCCACTTTCTGAGCGAGCGGTCCAGGAGGCTGTCGCGGTCCACGCGGTCCACGTCCGTGAGTTGCCACACGGCCGGTGGGTTCATCGCAAGAAGACTGCCCCTGTAGAGAAGACCCGCGGCGAGAAAAACGAGCACGGCAACCTTGAACCACTTGCGCCTTAAGAGACGAGCCCTTACCGACGAAAAAACGCACAGCCATAGAAAGAATACCGCCGGCAAACCGTAGACGAGGTGAACCCACGTTGAATTCGAGTATATGAAAACACCAAAGATCAGCACGGTAAGCAAGGTGGCCGATGCGGCGCCGGGGTCGAGATGTCTCCCTTTCATAAACCGCTTGATGGTCCACCCGACGGCGGCCAGGCAGAGCAGTCCCAGCAATAGAACCGCCGCATAAAGGATTGTTCCCGATACTGCTCCCACGATATCTACCGCAAAGTTGCCCCGTCCCGAAAAAATCCACAGCCGCGCCAATCGTCCGGGAAGACCCACCAGAAAACCGACGTCGTTAAGATTGCCAACCCGATGATAATTGGACAGCGGCCAGGTTACCAGATCGCGCCGGATGGATGGACCGGCGCCCTGAAGAATTAGTGGACCGAGACATAGCATAATCCCTGCCGTCCATCCCAATGCCGACCAGAGTCCTCGGAGGAGGATTGTTTTGATCCGGCCTCCGTTCCGCAACAGAACCGCAGCCAGGAAAACCCAGGCGAAGAAACCGACGGTCTGAAGTGTGCACAGCGCAAGGCCGGCCGCCAGTCCCGGCAGGAACCAACTTTGCCGGGCCTCATGGCGTTTAAGTAGGTACAAACTCGAGACCATGGTCAACATGAACCAGGCAAAAGCGAACCAGTGATGTGGAGCGAAGGGACTAAAGGGGTAGAGACAGACTGGGAAGAGCGCCGTCGCGGCCAGAGATTCCAATTCGGACCATCCGAGGCGCCTGAGAGTAAAAAACCAGGCGATCGTGGTAAGGAAAACGAAAACGATTACGAGATCCCTTTCGGCGGTTTCGGGCAAATTGGGTAGTAAGGAATGAGCGCCAGCCATGAGATAAAAGGTGACTGGAGGCACGAAGTTGAAAAAATCCCGGTAAGGCATTTCGCCCTGCGTCAGACGGGCGCCGTCGTAGACGAGGTTGCTTTCGTCGTAGGTGACAGGGTTCAGTACAGGGCTTGTCTGAAGAAGAAGAAAAATGCCCAGAAAAAGAAAGCCCAGACAAACAATGATCTTTTTCCCTTCAGGTTGTCTCAACCAACACTCCTGTGCCTGATGCACCACCGGATCCTAACCCACCTTCGCACACCAAAGGCCAACAGGCAAAGGATGGTGACAAGGAAACCGAACATGAATAAGGCGGGCTTGTAGCGAAAGGTAACCGTGCTCTCGCCCGCGGGCACGGCCACGGCCCGGAAGACACCGTCGCCGACACTGATCCCCGCGGCTCTGCCGCCTACGCGGGCACGCCAGCCGGGCCAAGCAAGGTCTCTCAAGAGAAGCCATCCTTGGCGGGGCGCCGTAACCTTCCATGAACTGTAGGTGTAGGAATCCGCCACGACCGTCACCTCGGCTGAACATCGCTCCACCGGGAACCGGGGCTGCCGATGGGTACGCATCGGGGTCGTCAAAAACAGCGTCCTCTTCCACGCCCCGCCTCTCAACGCCGCGGACAGCGCCTCGGAATCGGTTTTCTCGAACTCGGCGTCCGGAAACCACATGGCCCTTGGATAGGGATGGGGATTGGGGTGTAAGGTCAATCTTGACCGCTCTTCGTCGCCTTCGATTGTCCATGCCGCGTTCACGCCGAGGAAGCCGGCGAAAGCGGCCGGCCATTCCTGGAACACGTCCATGTGCGGATTTTCGTCCTTATACAACGCTTCCAAGGCCTTTGGCCGCAGGGGATCGTTGAAGCGAACGTCCCTGAGACCAAAGGCACAGGAAAGGTTAGGAGGAAGGCTTCTCCACGTGCCCCTGTTCGGGAACCAAGTTCTGCCTCTTTTTGGCGCCACATTCGCTCGAACAGCCGACGCCAACCTCGGCTCGGAATTGTTCCAGTAAACGTTGAAATAGGAGTGGTAAAAAAGACTTCCAACCAAAGTCAACACGGCAAGTGCAACGGCCAGCCGCCCGGCGGACCACCAACGCCTCGGGAGAAGGACCAAGGCCAGGGCAAGCAGGTTCAGGACAATGATCCACGTGAAGTGGACCAGCGTGTTGCCTTGGAGCGGAACCCAATGGTGGGCCTCGGCAACCGCCGACGAGGGAGTCCGAATGACCAGCCCCAGCCCCAACCACGTCAAGAGTACCAAAACTCCCACGCTAAGTACCCACCTTGGAACACTCTTCTTCCCGATTGCATCCAGGCCGAGTCCCGCGCAGACTATCAGGACGAACCACGCCACGGACCTGCCGTAGCGACCGCTGAGCAGATCGAAGGTCGCCGCCTTCTGTAGTACCATCGGAAAGGGGAACATCATGACCAGGGACCACATGAAACCGGGAAGCAAAGCCAGGCCGAACCTTCGGCGAGCCGGCGCTAAGAATCCTATCGTAGCAAGGAAAAGGAGAACCGGCTGCCAGAAGAGTTCGGACCCCACCACGAAACAGGCCGATGGATGGTAGGGAAAACACACGTTTCCGCCGAACCGACTCGATGTGCTGTTTTTGACGTATTCCATGAAGGGCAGGAGCCACCAGGCGGAGATGGCCGCGGTCAGAACCGGCAGGGCAATCCATCCTTGCCGGTTCTTCCGCCAACCCCCTTCCTGCGAAAAACGGATGGCAAGGTAAACGAAGACGGAGACCGCCCCGAAGAAGGCCACCTCCACGTGTCCGCTCATGGCCATCAGGGCGATCAGGATGGCGGTTAATGCTCCGCCGCGCTCTCTACCGACCCACCCTTCCGCGGCGAGAAGTACCCACGGAAACCACACGTAGGCCCATACGTCCGAGTAAATCAAGTAGTTCAGCGCATAGGGATTGAAAGCGAAGAGCAGTCCCGCGAAGGTTTGCGCGACCGGTCCAGCCCCCAGTCTTCGCAGTAGCAATGCCGCGCCAAATCCGCCGAATAGCAATTGAAGCAGCAGCACCCAGGAATAGGTCCAGGGAGTCGGGTGCAGGATGAAAGGAATGAAGAAGGGCGCGAAGGGCTGGCTCTGCCCATCCGCCAGAAGAGGGGCGCCCAAACCGTTAAAAGGGTTCCACAGCGGCCATTCACCGTGGTGCAGTTCTCTCGCAACCAGCGTTTTCTCCGCGTAAAAGGTAGTGATAGGCGAATCGTCGAAGATACGCCAATCCGGCCGGTCCGAAGTCAGGTCGATTCCCTGGAGAGCCGGATCGCCGGCCAGCACGTGAAAGGGTACGAGGTGTTTTACGTGAAAAACGAGGGGCCAGAAGAAAAACATGGCCGCCGTAACGAGGGCTCCCAACGTGAGCCAGCCCACTCTACGGCGTTTTACCTCCACATGGGCGCCGCTGCTTGATTCCCCGGCGGAAGCTTTGTTTCCATCCATGAAGAAGCTCCTGTTGGAACCGCCCCAGGCAACCCTCCCGGCGCAAGGGATTGCGGCTCGCCTGCCTGGAGCCTGTCTGCGGGTTGAACACGATCGCGCATCAAGCACTCTTCCAAGTCTTTTTGCGCGGCGAGCTTGCACCGGGCGCCCAGCCGCTTACATTTCCAGGGAATCACCATAATGACTCCCAGTACAATCCATTCTATCAGAGTAACCGCCAGACCCGTACAAAACCAACGATCACAAAGGCCCGAATTCCGCGATGGGTGCGAAAGGAATAAGCCGGTGGAGCATTGGAAGCGGAATCGAAGGGGTTGGTTGAGGTTACGGGCGGTTAGAGCGGCACGGGAACGAGGAACCCACTTTCCCGTCATCCCCGGGACACCGGGGATCCAGTGTGGATTCCCGCTTTCGCGGGAATGACGAAGGGTTGATCCGGAGAAAGGGGTCAATGTATCTTTCGTGACGACCAACTTGAATGGAAGCACGTTTTCTTGTGTCATCTTATCATCTTGTAGGTGTGGAGGACGTTCGTACTCTCAACAAACATTCTACCATATCCTACAAGGTGTTTCCATGTTCATTCTCTTGTTTCATCGCGGAATCAGGGTATTGAATACACGCCACCCCGCCGGTTCTCGGTTAGGTGGCGGATTCAGTATAACGGGTTGTCTCTATAAAGATAACCGTGATATTATCCGGGAATGAGGTTATTAAGCGCTCTCGTGCTTGGCAAGGGGCGTTGCGCCGGGAACATTGCCGATCGTCCGCGAAGGCCGAAGCGACTTTGGATTTTGCTTCTTCTCTTTTTGATACCGGAGTTGCTCTATTTTCTTCCCATGGCCCGCGGCTGGCACTCCGTTCCCTTTCACCTTTTCAATAAACGCTACACCGGTGTGAAATACCACCGAACGCTGCCTCGGGAGTTGGAACACATGCCCGGCAACGACGCCACCGCCGTGCTCATGGATTACCCCGACCAGTTCTACACGGCGGAGAAACTCAGGAAGGGAGACATGCCGTGGTGGAACCCGGAGGTCGGCATGGGGCGCGCATGGATAGGCAACGGTCAGGTTTTTCCTTTTTCGCCGCTTCTCTTGCCTTTCCTGCTGCATCCAAACCCGTGGACCTATTCGCTCCAGTTTCTCCTGGGAAGCATTGTCTGCCTGCTGGCCGCCTACTGTTTCTTCCGCCTGCTGGACATTCCCGTTTACTTGGCGGCGGCCGGAGCGGCGCTATGGACCTGGAATCCCTTTACAGCGGCCTCCTACATAATGAGTTCGGTGTGGGCCTACTGGTGGTTTCCCCTTGCTATGGTCGGGTTGCTTTACGCCCTCAAGCGCAAGCGTTGGGAAGGTTGGGTGGTTTGCTCGGCAGGCTTCTCACTGATGATACTGTGCGGGCAACCCGAGACGGCCCTCCTCCTCGGTGAGACGGCGGCGGGCTTCTTTTTGGTCCTTCTTTCAGGGAGAGTTTTTGGAGACACTAAATGGAGGTGGTTGGCGGGCGGCTTGGTAAGCGCCCTTCTCCTGGCCGCGCTTCTGGGCGCCGCTCAGTGGGTCCCCCTCCTGGAAGTACTCAAAGACGCCGTATGGTATAAAAGCCAAAATATCATTGAGGCCGTGGAGTTGACCCACCCCATAGCCTCCTTTTTTTCCCCCCTTTCGGGGGTTTTTCTTCAGCCGATCCTGTGGGGAGCCGCCGCCCTGACCGTTTCGCGGCGTCCCAGGTGGGAGGCCGTGGGGTTCGGTGCAACGCTGTTGTTCCTGTTGGGTTTTACCTCCCATGCAATCGCCGCAACCATCCCGTACCGATTGCTCCGACTAGGTGGACTCATACCCTCCCTTCACGGGGCCGAACTCGCTTGCGTACCCGCTGCGGGCCTGGCCGTCCTCGGCCTTGGACGTCTTCTTAAAAGGCGGTGCTTCCCCTCCCGAACAACGCTCCTTTTCTCCGCGCTGCTGAGTTCCACTCTAACGATCTGGTCCCTGTATCTTCTCTTACCTTGGGAAGGAGTGTCCCGACTTCCCGCGATCTGGCTGGTTTTCGAACTGGGGCTCTTTATCTGGTTGCTCTTATCGCCCTATAAGATTTCCCATCTGGTTGCAATAATGTTGGTGCTGATGGCCGTACTTTTCCCTCTTGCTTCAAAGGCGTTTCGGTATCCCTACTTCAGCGGCTCCCCACAACCCGATTGGGGGAGCGTGGTGAACGCCCCATCGAAGGCGCGGCAACCCCCACCCAGGTTCTGGGCACAGTCCAGCCCCATGGGGTATCCTTCCCTGGCCCCCAACCTGAACCTTCTGGTCGGCGCCTCGGACCTGCGTTCATCTTCCGTCCTCAACCCGCCAGGTTCCGACGTGTTCTCCCATGGCTGGGGAGCCGGCGGCTACATCTCATACATTGTCTACACCTTCGAACGAGCGGACCCGAAGCTCTTGACTTTTCTGGGCGTATCAAGGGCCGTCGTAGCGAACCGGGGCGCGGGCAGCATTTTTCGCATTTTCTCATTCACCCCGGGCCCTCGCGCTTTTTTCGCACCGTTCGCGGAGTTTGACAAAAACGACCCATCGGCCCTCAAGCGTTTTAAGCACCTGTTGAAGGAGGGGCGGGCATACACCACGGCGGTCGTCGACTCGCCCCCACCGGAACCAGTGCCGAACTTCGGCCGAACGGTGGGCGGGGGCTTACGTGAAGCACCTCGCATAGAGTGGCTCTCTTACTCGCCGGAAGCCCTGAAGTTGCGGGTAAAGGCGCCATCCGACGGAGTCGTTGTATTGCTGGAGTCCTTCGACCACCTTTGGAGGGTCAAGGTAGACGGTCGTCCGACGCCGGTCTTGAGGACGGACCTAACCTTTCGCGGTGTCATCGTTAAGAAAGGCGAACACGTTCTGGATTTTTTCTACGACGTTAAAACCATGAAATTAGCGATGTTGCTTTCTCTCCTGGGCTGGCTTTTTATACTGCCAATAATGGTTATCTTCGGCGTCAAGACCCTGGGCTGTCGCCGAAAATACAACAACAAGGAATCCTGATCGGCTTGGCATCAACGTATCAGCCGAGCCCATCAAGGGTGACATCACCGGCGAAGATATGGGAGGGAACCAGGTGTTGCCGGTGGGCGAACAGCGGCCTGGAAAGCATTGTGACGCTTGCGTGCAACGCCGCGGTAGGCAGGTGAATCCCGGGTTAGGTGGTGGATTCAGGTATAGCCGCCGCTTTGAAGATACCATCGGTAGCGAATACTCCAATCCCGCAACGGTTGATGCAGATAGCCGCCAAACTCATCTTGAACAGTTGGATTTTGTAAGTCCTTGAGAATCAGTGTGATACGAAAACAAAAAAGGCTCCTCGCTGTTTCATGTGGGTAAACCCATGTTAACTACATTTGCCCTTTAT